>DASRQP010000242.1:0-4191 GCA_035696585.1 Candidatus Acidiferrales bacterium
GAAAGAAACTGGTTGCCTGCTATGAAACCGCCAGGCTGTTTAGACATCGCAAAACTGCCAAAAAAGAACAGCTTGTCCTTCAGAACCGGTCCGCCGACGCTGCCACCAAAATCATTGAGGATAAGCGGGGCCCTGGCCTCACCCCTGGCGTTATTGGACCAACTATTTGCGTTCAGCCATGAATTGCGAAAGTCTTCGTATGCTTCCCCGTGATATGCGTTCGTCCCACGTCGCGTGACGAAACTGCTCTGCATGGAGGAGCCACCCAGAGCCTGGCTCATGTCGACCTGGCTCGTCTGCACGGTCATTTCTTGAATGTCTTCCACGCGCGCCTGCAGCCCCGGCGTCGTGTTACCTCCGAACTTCATACGGCTGGTCGAGGAAACCACGCCGTCGATGGTGTTTCCCTGGGCAATCATCGGAAGACCGTTCCATGTGCCAAAGCCGGGCGTGCCGCTGTATCCCGGCGTCAAGAACGCCAACTGGCTGATGTCGCGGCCGCCTAACGGCAAGTCCTGAATTTGCTTGGTATCGATAGTCGTGACGATGGCGTTAGATGTAGCCTCTTCCAGGGGAGACACACTTCCGCTTACGACTACCTCTTGAGATGCCGCTCCTACTTTCAACAGCGCCTTGAGGTCGGTCACGCGGCCACCCTGCACCACGACCGAATCGTACACTTGGGTTTGAAAGTTGGTGCCCTTGGAGACGGTCAGCCGATAAACACCGAGGGGCAACGCGACAAACGTGAATCTGCCCTCGGGACCCGTGGTGGCCTTGTGAACGTCGCCCGTCGCGGTATCGAGGAGCGTCAGTTGTGCGTCCGGCACAATCGCGCCGCTCTCATCAAGAACCGTGACGTTCAGCGTGCCGTAACCACCGTTTTGCGCCCGGGCTGAGGGTGCGCTGAAGGCGAAGAGCAACGCTACACAAGCCACCATGCTGCCAAACAAAGCGCGAGAGAAACTCCGCGACATACTGCCTCCTTTGACATTTCCAAGCTCTGTCCGCGTTCCGAAGAGCGCGATTTCAGTTTTCGTTCCCCTGCGAGGTGCTCGTTCGATCCCAAGAAAGCGTTTTTTAAAATAACCAGAAATTAACTTGTTTATGATTGCGTGGCAAACTAAGCCGCTGAATCTGCTTTGGAACTTTGTTTGAGATGCAACTGAAGAACTACTCTGAGGAAAGCCAGCATCGGGGAGAGAAACTTGACCAAATCGTCGATTGCATCCGTGAATGGCCGGATGCATTCGGTGAAGTTCGGCCCATGGCCTCATAAGTAAACGTTTACTCACGCTACCCACCCCGTCTAACCACAGCCCCGTCTTAATGCGGGTCTTGTATAATGTATTTGTACTAGTTGTCAAGCCTAAATTTCATTGGTACGCCCGCTTCGCGGTAAATTTGCTAGAATGGCCGCAATTCGAGGCTCCTGAACGCCCGAAAACGGCGTTTGAAGGCGGTTTCGGGTACCCTGTCGACTTAGGATCGAACGATGAATTCGCAACGGTTTTGGCGTTTTTTTGCGTACGTGGTGACGGCCACCACCCTTGCGGCGATGCCTTGTTTCGGCGCTGCGATTGCCAAGACTGCCGCCGCATCCAGCGCAACTGAAATTCAGACACGCGGCCGCTTGAGTGCACCCTCAGACGCAGAAAGAGAACTGCAAGCGGGAATCGCGCTGACACAACAAGGGCATTTCTCCGAAGCGATTCCGCATTTTCTGGCGGCGCAGGGCCACGTCTCCGATGAATATGCCGCGAATTTCAATCTTGCGCTGTGCTACGTGGCGACAAGTCAATTCACTGGCGCGATTCAGGTGCTCAGCACACTGAAAGCCGACGGGCACGACACTTCGGCGGTGAACAACTTGCTGGCTCAAGCGTATATCGGAACGGGACACGATAAGGAAGCATTCCGCGCCTTCCAGCAAGCCGTTAAACAAACTCCCGAGGACGAAAAACTTTACATGCTGGTGGCGGAGGAGTGCATGGATCGTCAGTCTTACGACCTCGGGCTCGACGTTTTGAACATGGGCCTGCAGCATCTGCCGAATTCGGCGCGATTGCATTACGAGCGCGGCGTGTTTTTTTCGTTTGAAAATCGACCTGATCCGGCAACGGCGGACTTCGATCTTGCCAGTAAACTTTCTCCCGGAAGCGATATCTCTTATATGGCCGAAGGACAGAAGGCGCTACTGGAAGGAGATATGCAGGAGGCGGTTCGAATTACGCGTGAAGGAATAAAAAAAGGTCACGACAACTATATCGTGCTCACCATCTTCGGAAAAGCGGTCGTACAGTCGGGCGTCAATCCGGGGCAGCCAGAATTTGGAGAGGCGCAAACAGCGCTGGAAAAATCCATTGGCGAGCGGCCGAACTATGCTGTATCGCAGGCTGCACTCGGCGAACTGTATTTGACGGCAGGCCGCGTTGACGATGCGATCACACACTTGGAAACGGCGCGAAAACTTGCGCCGGATGACGCTTCGGTTTACTCGCATCTGGCAATTGCCTATCGGCGTAAAGGCGATGCGGAGGCAGCAAAACGCATGTTGGCGGCGCTCGCCGCGTTGAATCAGCAACAAGCGGCAAAATATAAATCGGACTCGCCCGGCCACAAAGCCGGTTACGTCTCATCGGGACGAAGGCCGCAGCAGCCTTAATATCTAATATCAGCGCGGGGCTACTCGGGGGAATTTCCGTTCGACTAAACCCTTCCCTTCCTCGACGGCAATGATTCGGTCAGCTTGGATTCTTGCCAACTTCGTAACGGCGCCGCTGGGCCAAAGAATCTCGACGGAGTCCACGATCGAATGTTTTCCCAGGCCAAAATGAAGCCGCGGGTCCTGCGCTGATTGGTAGCTCATGCCTCCCTTTCGCTGTTCGCAAAAAACAAGGCCGCCCGCGGAAAGTTTGATCCGCGCGCCCACGCCGTCGCGATTCGAGCGCGTGCCGATGAGAAGAATTTCGAGCCAGTGGTTCGCGTTGCCTCCATCGTTTCGAAGCAATTGCGGCGGCTCGCCGTTGTTGTTCACCAAAATATCCAAGTCGCCGTCATTGTCGAAATCGCCGACCGCAGCGCCGCGGCTGACTCGCGGAAGTTGAAAATCGCGGCCGAGCGTTTCGCTCACGTTTTGGAAAGCGCCGTGTCCCATGTTCCGAAACATGAGTTTCGGCTCAGCGTAGTGAACGCTGGCGTTGTAACGATTAATGTTGTCGAGGACGTGCCCGTTAGCCATGAAAATATCCGGCGCGCCGTCATTGTCATAGTCCATGAATCGCGCGCCGAATCCGCTCATGTGGAAAGTGGCATAGCCAAGACCGCTGCGCAGCGTCGCATCGTCGAAAGTTCCGTCGCCCATGTTTTGATAGAGCCGCGCGAGCTGGCTGTCGAGGTGGGTCACGACCAGATCCATGCGGCCCTTCCCTGTTGTGTCGGCCGCATCGGTTCCCATGCCGGCTTCCGGCAGTCCGTCAGCGCTCACGGCAACGCCCGCCGAATATCCTACTTCGCGGAATGTCCCGTCGCGGTTGTTGCGAAAAAGGAAATTGGACATGGAATCGTTGGCGATGAAAATGTCCTGCCAGCCGTCGTTGTCATAATCGAAAGTGACGACTCCCAGGCCGTTGCCGGGTTTCAATCCAACTCCAGACTGCTTGCTGACATCGGTAAACGTCCCATCGCCATTATTGTGAAAGAGCGTGGGTGCTTCGCCATTGTAGTCGTCGGGATGGCAGTAACTGCGCATTCCGGGACCGTGGTCACCGCACCAGAAATTGCGGTCGGGCGACCAGTCAATGTAATTCGCAATCACCAGGTCGAGGCGGCCGTCATTGTCATAGTCGAACCACGCAGCGCTGGACGCCCAGCGGCCAGCATTTTCCACTCCGGCGCGAGCAGTGACGTCTGTAAATGTGCCATTACCATTATTGTGGTAAAGAATGCAGCGTCCGTATCCGAGGACGAGCAAATCCGGATATCCGTCGTTGTCGTAATCACCGACGGCGACGCCCATGCCGAACAAGCCTTCCGCACCGACGCCGGCTTTCAGGGTGACGTCAGTAAAGGTTCCGTCTCCGTTGTTACGATACAGCGCGCCGCGCAATGGATGCGCAGGTTTGTAAAGCCGCGTCGCGGCGCCGTTGGCCAAATATAAATCGAGCAGTCCATCCTGGTCGTAGTCGATCC
>DASRQP010000243.1:0-3133 GCA_035696585.1 Candidatus Acidiferrales bacterium
TGTTTTTTCTGGCGCTGCTTGGCGGATGGCTGGGCGTGTTGTTCATGATTCCGCTGCGGCGGCAATTGATCGTCAAGGAGCATGGCGCGCTGTTGTATCCGGAAGGAACGGCGTGCGCGGACGTGCTCGTCGCGGGAGACAAAGGTGGGTCGTTTGCGAGCCGCGTCTTCTGGGGCTTTGGGCTCGGCGGCGCGTACGCGTTTTTGATGGAGACGATGGGATTTTGGCGCGACACGCCGGAAGTCCAGCCGAACTGGCTGCCAGGCGCGTCGTTCCGCGCGAACATCACGCCGGAATACCTGGGAGTTGGGTACATCATCGGGCCGCGCGTTGCGGGCGTGATTTTTGCAGGCGGCGTTTTTTCTTGGCTGGTGCTGATGCCGGCGATAAAATTTTTCGGCGGGTTGATGACGCAGCCCCTTTTCCCAGGACTGATTCCCATCGGGCAAATGTCTCCGGACGATCTGTACCGTTCGTATATACGTCCGATGGGCGCGGGCGCAGTGGCTGCGGCGGGCGTGATCACGCTGATCAAAACGATGCCGACAATCGTCTCCGCGCTGGCCGCGGGACTGAAGGACATGCGCGAGAGCCGCGCGATGGGCGCTGTGAATACAGCCATGCGGCGTGTTGATCGCGATTTCTCGATGAAAATTGTGGTGCTTGGCTCGCTGGCGATTATCGCGATGATGTGGGCGCTGCTGACGTTCCGCCCCATCCCCGGTGCGGCTACGACACTGTTCGAGAATTTCGTCGCCGCGGTGTTTGTGGTGGTGTTCGGATTTTTGTTCGTCACGGTGTCGTCGCGGATTTGCGGGTTGATCGGCAACTCGTCGAATCCCATCAGCGGCATGGCGATTGCGACGCTGATGGCGACGTGCGCGATGTTCCTGGTGCTGGGGTGGACGGGGAGCGCGTTTTCGGTGCTGGCGCTGACGATTGGCGGCGTGGTGTGCATCGCGTCGTCGAATGCGGGCGGGACTTCGCAGGACTTGAAAACAGGTTATCTCGTGGGCGCGACTCCCGCGAAGCAGCAACTCGCGCTGATGATTGGCGTAATGGTTTCTGTGTTCGCGGTGGGCGCCACGTTGAATTTGATGAACGTGGGCCTCGAGGAATATAAGCCCGCGCACATCGCGCTGGACATTAATCAACTGCCGTCAGGCGTTAGCGTGCAAAATCAGAGTTTCGCTCATGCGAGAAAAAATTATGTGCTGCTGAATGCCATCGGCTCGCACGTGGTGCCCGACGGCAACTATCTTTACGATTCAGCGGCTCACGAGATCGACGTTCAGTGGGTCCACGGCATCGGGAGCGAGAAGGCCTCTGCTCCGCAGGCGCGTTTGATGGCCACGGTGATCAACGGGATTTTGCAGCGGCAACTTCCGTGGCGACTTGTGCTGGTGGGCGTGTTTCTGGTCATCGCGATTGAACTGCTCGGCATACGGTCGCTGCCGTTTGCCGTTGGCGCATATCTGCCGATTGATACGACCATGGCGATTTTTGCCGGAGGAGTGGTGCGCTGGCTGGCCGAACGCGGCTCCAAAGATAAGAGCACGGCTGATAGCGAAATCGGCCCTGGACCTCTCTACGCGAGCGGACTGATCGCCGGAGGAGGGATTTTTGGCCTCCTCGGAATCGTGATTTATCTTTTTGGCGATCCGAACTTCAGATATCACTTCCTGCCGGAACATTTCCTGCACATTGGCCCGAAAGTTTTGGGCGCGCTCGCCAGCAATCGCATTTTCGCGGTACTGATGTTCGTCATTCTCGGCGGCACGCAATACTATTTCGCGCGCCGCAAAATGGAGTGACGCAAAAACCGCAATCGAGCCGGCAATCGTCAACGAAAAGTGGGCAAATGGAGCCAAAGGCCCATCCGCGTGTTAACTCTTTGAGCAATTAGACTGACAGGTGTGTCTAGTATAAGGCCTTTTTAAAACCCCGCCCTTTTTGCCCTTTCGAGGCAGTTTTCGCTCTGAGCTTCGCCCGTTTTGACTCCGCAGCCTTTGCCGCTTACACTGACTCGACGACCATGCGGCGCTATTCCACAAGCTCTTCCGGCTTTCAGTTCGACTGGGACTGGTCCATCACGCCCGCGATCAAGGTGCTGGTGCTTGCTTGCACGGCTGTTTTTCTTCTTCAGGAATTGTCTCGCGTGTTTTTCGGTCCGGCGGGATGGAATTTCTGGTTGGTGTGGTTTGGATTAATTCCGCGATACGCAATTCATGGATTCATCTGGCAACCGTTCACTTATCTTTTTTTGCACGAAGGCATCTGGCACATCCTTGTCAACATGTTCGTGTTGTGGATGTTTGGCCGCGATGTGGAGCGCGCATGGGGCCAGCGTCGATTCTATATTTATTATTTCCTGTGCGGCGTCGGCGCGGGCGTGATCAACATTATTGTTAAGACGATACTGGATCCGCACGGGCTCGGAAGCGCGTTGACTCCCACGATTGGCGCGTCGGGAGCGATTTACGGCGTGCTGATTGCGGCGGCGATTCTATTTCCGCATCAGCGCGTGCTGCTGATTCCGTTTCCCGTGGCGATTTCGATGCGCGTCTACGTGGGAATCATGGCCGCCATCGAGTTTTTTGGGACGTTGGGAGCAGGCGGAGATAATGTGAGCCACATCTGCCATCTTGGCGGCATGCTCGTCGGTTATCTTTATTTGCGACGAGGATCTTATCTTTATTCTTACCGTAATCGCGTTTCCGACTGGAAGCGTAGGCGACTGCTGCGCAAATTCGAGGTCTACCAGAAGCGCCACCGCGACGAACCTCCCCCGCCGCCAGACAATTGGGTCAATTGACAGGTTACCTGAAGGCTATTTTGCCACTGCGAAATCGCTGACCACGCGGTAGAGAAATTCAATTCCCTTGCGAAACGAATCGAGCGGAATGCGCTCATTGTCTGCGTGCATTCGCAACGCGTCTTCCTCGGTAAGCGGAAATGGCAGCAGCCCATACGCTTGAACGTTCCGCAATCGCAGATACGCAGAATCGGTCGCACCCGTCGACATCATGGGCACCACGGGCACGCCGGGAAATTCCTCCTGCGTGGCCTGCTGAATCGTCTTGAACAATTCGCTGTCGAGGGATGAAGACGGAGCCGCCGCACCAATTGACGT
>DASRQP010000244.1:0-5278 GCA_035696585.1 Candidatus Acidiferrales bacterium
CAACGGGATGTATCACGTGCTGGGAGGCTCGCTGTCACCACTGCAGGGCCGCGGACCGGAGCAACTCAAAATCAAGAGTTTGATTGAGCGGCTCAAAGGCGGCACGGTGGAGGAAATCATTATCGCGACGAATCCCACCGCTGAAGGCGAAGCAACCGCTGTCTATCTTTCAAAGCTGATCAAGCCGCTCGGCGTCCGCGTGACGCGCATCGCCATGGGCATCCCCGTCGGCTCGGATTTGGAATACGCCGACGAGGTGACCATGATGAAGGCGATGGAAGGCCGCCGCGAGCTTTAGCTGATTTGTTTTCTTCTTTCTGCGTTTCTCCCCCTACATCAGTGCGCGGCGGATTCGAGAGCCGATGCAGCCGCGTTGATGGCATCCGCTTCTTTCTGCAGGACGCCCGCCACAATTGCGATTTGCTCCGTTGCCTGCTGCCAATTTTTCTGTTCGATTGCTTCGCGGACGCCGGGAACAGTTTTCACGCCGTATCCAGTGAAAATACCGGGGGCGTAAAGCGCGTTCTTGTACCACGGGCGGCCGGGCAAGCCTTCGGAGCTAAGAAGATCCCGCTCGGTTTGCATCAGCGCGCGATTGACGGCATCAAAGGAAGCTGAGGAAGCGTCGGTTTGTTCCGCCTTCGTGAATGCCGCCTGGTAGCGCTGCGTGCTCTTGCGGATGTTCGCGAGGGCGCTATCCATCGCAGAGAAATCCAAATTAGGCTCCGGCGATTCAGAGGCCGGCGGCACATAGGTTTTCGTTGGGTCGCTGGTCGCCGCAAGAACACCTTCCTCGAGTTCCTTGTTCTGCTCGTTGATTTCATCGCCTTCCGTTTTGGCCAGTTTTTTCAGTTCGGACATGTAACGGTCAAGCGCTTCGTCGAGGCCAGTGAAATCGAAAGGAACAACGTCGGCGTCCGCCAAACGCATGACGGTCGTGCCAGTCATTTGCGCAAGCGCGCGGCCGTATTCCTCAGTGGGATCGCCGAAATGGGAATACCAGTAATAATCATCGTAAATGGAGTGGTAGACCCCGCCGCCGGACTCGCCGCCGAAACCGTAATTGACCGATGCGACGCCGGCATGATCGATGAAACCGGAATAGTCCGAGCCAGAGCCGAGGTCGCCGATGATGATATTTTTCTGCGACTCGACCTTTTCGCGGTCGGTGGCGTTGGGCGCGTGCGCAATTCGGTCGAATCTTAGCCGCTGCCAAACGGAGATATTTTTCTCCGGGTCCTGAACATCCTTGGCCACGTCGTTCACCAATGACTCGAGCGTGTGCGAGCCTTCGGCGCCCAAATAGCCACGGCCGTTCGAGTCCGAATTGATGTAAGCAACGGCGTGAGTATTGAGTTCATCCATATGGTCCTCGACCCACTCGGTTGAGCCAAGCAGAGCAGGTTCTTCGCCATCCCACGCGCAATAAATGATCGTGCGCTTGGGGCGCCATCCTTGCTTGTAAAGCTCGCCCATTGCGCGCGCCTCTTCGAGCAGGGAAACTTGCCCCGAGATCGGATCTTCCGCGCCGTTCACCCATGCGTCGTAGTGATTGCCGCGAATGACCCATTCGTCAGGCGACACCGAGCCCGGGAGCTTTGCAATTACGTCGCGGACGGGTTTCAAATCCCAATTGAATGCGAGTTTGAGATGAACTTTTGCCGGACCCGGGCCTACGTGGTACGTGATAGGCAATGCGCCGCGCCAACCATCAGGCGCGACGGGGCCGCGCAGCGCTTTCAAGAGCGGCAATGCGTCGCCGTAAGAAATCGGCTGCACGGGAATGGGTTCAATAGTTTTCGCTTCCTTTAATGTAAGGCGCTTGGCATCGGCCGTTGCGCCGACTCCCGGGGTCAGCGGATCTCCCGGATAGATTTCCATTTGCATGACGCTGCCGCGCTGCACGCCTTCATCAGGACGGTAAGCCCCCTTTGGAAAAACTTCTCCTTCGTAATATCCATCGTCGCGCGGGTCAGAGTAAATCAGGCAGCCAATTGCGCCGTGTTGCGCGGCAAGTTTTGGCTTGATGCCGCGCCAGGAGTGGCCGTACCTCGCAATCACAATCGCGCCCTTCACCGAAATGCCCATGCGGTCGAGCTGCTCATAATCTTCTGGCACTCCGTAATTGACGTAAACAAGAGGCGCGGTGACATCGCCATCCGCGGAATAGGCGTTATAAGTCGGGAGCTGTTCGGAATGCTGCGAAGAAGTGGAATCGCCAGGGACGGTCGGCTCTTCCAGCTTGGCGACGAAATGCGTCGGTTCAACAAGTTCGAGCACGCGTTCTTTAGGAGTCGGGAATAAGACATCGAACGTTTCGATGTGCGCGTCCCATCCCCATTTCTTAAACTGAGCGAGCAGCCATTCGCTGTTTTGCTTGTCGTAGGGCGAGCCGACGTGGTGCGGGCGCGCGGCAAGAAGCTGCATGTACTCCTTCATATTGTCGGGCGACGGAATCGCGCGGAACTTCTGCTCCCAGCTTTGTTCCGCCGTGGCCGAATTGCCGAAGAAGCCGCTAAGGCTGGCATGCTCCTGCTGCTGGCCAATCGTGACGAACGGGAGACAGAAAATCAAACCAATCAAGAATGCAAGGCGACGCATAACACCTCCCAAGATTTAGGCTATCGATTCCAAAATGGTGTTCACGAACTCTACTCGGTAATCTTTCACGGCATCACGCTCGCGTAACGCGGAATGTGATGACTGGCAACATTCTTATAAACTACGCCGCCCTTCATCACAAACGCAACGCGGCGGACAGCCGTAATGTCATCCAGCGGATTTCCATCGAGAGCAATGATGTCCGCCTGAAGTCCCGGCGAGATCGAACCAATTTCGTTTTGCAAACGCATCGACTCCGCGGCAAGAGAATTCGCCGAGACCATTGCCGCCATGGGATCCTGACCCGCGTCGCGGACGCGGTCAATAAGTTCCTCAGCGTTGCGGCCATGCGCACCGGCGACAGCATCCGTGCCGAAAACGATCTTGAGACCAGGAGTCTTGAGCGAGCGGCGGAAAAGATCGGCGTCGAGCGGGAGCGCTTGTTTCATTTGCTCGAAGCCAGACTCCGTGTAATTGCCAATACCGAGATAACGCTTTTCGTTCTCCACATAATTCTGAATGACAAGGCCGACTTGCGGATCGAAATATGTGCCGTGCTCGGCCATCAATCGCAAATCGTCGTCAGTGGCAAACGTTCCGTGCTCGACTTCCGTGCATCCGGCGAGTGTCGCCATGCGAACCGAATCGCGATAGGCGTGAACGAGCGTACGCAAGCCGCGCTTTGCTGCTTCGCTGCATGCGGCGTTGAGCTGTTCTTGCGAAAGAGTGGGGCCGCCGCCGTCGCGAATGCTCTTTGAAGCAAAAATCTTGATGAGGTCAGCGCCGTCATCGGCGACTTTATCAATGTAGGCGCGAACCTGCTCGGGCGTGCCTGTGGCATCGCCGCGTCCGACCAACGGGCGGACCGCCGTGAGAATGCGTGGTCCCGGAACATCACCCCGATTGATCATGTCGCGGAGAGGCTTGTCTTCAGGCGAACCGACGCTTTGAACCGTGGTGAAACCACCCATCAGCGTCAGCCAAGCATTCGATTCCGAAGCGAGTGCAGCCTGCTCTGGCGTTTCGCTTTTATCCTCGGCGCGGCCATTCGGGCCGAAGTGATAGGTGATGTGGACGTGGCAGTCAATCCAGCCGGGAAGCACCGTCAGTCCGCGAAGGTCGTAAGTAACAGGTGTGGCCTTTGGATCGATGCGAACGATTTTTGAATTTTCGATGACGATGCGCGTGTCGTGAAGAACGTGGCCGCGACCGTCGAGAACGGTGCTCGCAGCAATCACAATCGGCTGTGGCCGCTGCTGCGCGCAGGCCGGAAAGGCCATTGCGCAAAGCACGATCGTCAGTCTCGTTAAAATCCTTCTCATATGCGCATCCCAGTTGCGCCGCAGATACCACGGCAAGAAGGCCGGTGTCAATCGAGAAGACGTGCCGGAAGTGCAGCGCGTTGCAGAAAGAGTTGCAAGACGACAGCACTCGCGCAACGTAACGGACTCGAATGTGATGCGAGAGATGCTCTTTCTTCGCCCATTCCTAATTCATACAGCTCGGCGAACGGCGAGTACCCTTTTCCTAAAACTCTTCATACGCGTGTTCGCCGTGCAGAGACTCATCCAGCCCGGCTTCCTCGCTCGTCGCATCAACCTTCACGGCTGTGAACAGATCGATCACTTTCAGCATGCCATACGTGAAGATGAACGCCCATGCCGAGGAGAAAAGCACAGCGGCGAGTTGTTTGAAGAAGAAACTGGAATCTCCATGAAACAGCCCATTGCTGCCGCTCGGATTGAATCGCTGATCCGCGAAAAGCCCCAAGAGCACGATGCCCAGAAAACCACCGACGCCATGCACGCCCCAAACGTCCAGCGCATCGTCCCACTGCAATTTATTTTTCAGCTCCACGGCGTAATAGCACACGATACCCGCGGTGACGCCGATGATCACGGCGGTCGTCGGAGAAACATAGCCGGCCGCTGGAGTAATCGTAGCGAGTCCCGCGACAGCGCCCGTCAGCAGCCCGAGGAACTTGGGTTTCTTCTGGTTCACCCACGCCACGATCAGCCACGCTATCGCCGCAAACGAAGCCGCGATGTCCGTGTTCAGAAACGCGGTAGCCGTCACCGAATCCACGCGCATTTCGCTGCCAGCGTTGAATCCGTACCATCCGAACCACAGTAGCCCTGTTCCCAGCGCGACCAGCGGAATACTGTGCGGACCTGTGTCGCGGCTGCGGCGTCTGCCCACGTAAAGCACGGAAGCCAGCGCCGCGATGCCCGCGATATTGTGCACCACAATTCCCCCGGCGAAATCCTTCACGCCCCACTGCTGCAGCATTCCGCCGCCCCAGACCATGTGCACAAACGGAAAATAAACGAACGTCAGCCACGCCGTCAGGAATAGCATATATGCCTTGAACGTCACGCGGTTCGTGAACGCTCCGGAAATGAGCGCCGGAGTAATAATCGCGAACATCATTTGATACGCGATGAACACCATCATAGGAATTGTGTTGTTCGGAGACGCTGTGGATAGATTGACTCCTCGCAAACACACTTCGTGGAAATTTCCGATAACCCCGTGCCAATCACCGCTGAAGCACAACGAAAAACCATACAAATACCAGATGACCGTCGTCCAGCCCATCGAAACGAAACTCTGCATCATGATGGCCAGAACGTTCTTTCGCCCCACCAGCCCGCCGTAAAAAAATGCCAGCCCCGGC
>DASRQP010000245.1:0-6151 GCA_035696585.1 Candidatus Acidiferrales bacterium
CCATATCTGCGCTAACGATAGGGCCACGTCTCAGTCGTGTCAATCCCGATTCACTCATGTAGACTTCCTGTATTCAACAAGTCGGGCTCACAGAACGAGCATGGGGCACCCGAAAAGGCCGAGAAAGAGGCGTGCGGGGCACGCCTTCGGCCCGATAACTCCGATCGGGCCCTACAAAGGCGAACGCGCCAGAACGGTGGCTCGCAAAAGGCCCACGCTCATAAAGCGAGCATGGGGCACTCTTGCTAGAAGCAGGTCCCTCACCGCCATTCGCAAAAACCGCGACTGGGTTCGGGATGACAAGCATGAGGCAACAACGAAAAGTCACACAGGCTGAAGCCTGTGCCACGTAAGACACTGACGCATGCTCCGCCTGTAACACAATTTTAATATTTGCGGCGGAGGTTTCCGCTACAATGCGGCGCCATGCTGAACGAGAAAATACGAGTCGTCGCGAGTGCCGGGCGGCGTGACGGCGAAAGAATTTTGGCGCTGGCGGGCGTCCTCAACATCCACACGATTTTCGACTTCCAAAACGCGGTGCGCGAAGAAGCTTCTCCCGTGCTGATCATAGACTTCAGCGGAGTCCCTTTCATGGAATCGGCGGGGCTGGGAGCGGTGGTCGGAGCGTACGTGCGGGCGCAAAAAGCGCAGAGCCGGATCGTGTTCGCGGGAATGAATGAGCGACTGAAGGCGCTGGTCGAGATGACACGGCTCGGCCAACTGTTCCCCATGTACTCGACGGTCGCGGAAGCGCAAACGGCGCTCGGCTGACGGCGTCGAGTCGCGGTACTCCAAGAGAAAAGCCCCACGCTCATAAGACGAGCATGGGGCACCCGCAAAGGCCAACCACAACCACCCGCCCTGTCGCTGCGCCTCGCATCGTGTTAACGTCGTTCGAGTTTCCGTTTTGTGTGAGTGAATGATGCGGCGACGATTCTTCGTTGAAAAATTCGAAGGTGGTCGCGCGGAACTTCGCGGCGAGGCGGCCGAGCATCTGGGACGCGTGCTGCGCGCCGAGCCGGGGCAGGTTTACGAGCTGAGCGACGGAGAGCAGGTGTGGCTCGGGCGCGTCGAGAAAAATTCACACGGAAAAAACGGCGCGATTGAATTTGCGCTCATCGAACAAATCCCCGCGCGCGAATCGGCGCTGCGAATAAAACTGCTGCTCTCTGTCGTGAAATTCGATCGCATGGAATGGAGTCTCGAAAAAGCGACGGAACTGGGCGTGACGGAAATTGTCCCGCTGGCAGCGGCGCGCAGCGAGAAGGCTCTGATTCTGGCGGCAAAGAAGCGATTCGAGAGGTGGCGGAAAATTCTGCTGGAGTCTGCGCAACAGTCGAGGCGATTGCGGCCGCCAGTGCTCGCTGAAATTGCGAAGACGGAAGATGCGTTCGCCGCCGCAAATGAAACCGTGAAAATTATTTTGTCCGAGCGCGCGAACGCGAAGCCGTTGCGCGAAATTCTGCAAGGCGTTTCCGCGAACGAAGTTTGTCTCGCGATTGGTCCCGAAGGCGGCTGGACGGACGACGAATTTTCGGCGGCGGCTAAAAATCAGTATCGCGAAGCGTCGCTTGGCCGCGAAATTCTGCGCACGGAAACAGCCGTGATCGCGTCGCTCGCGATTTTGCGCTACGCGCTGGAGAAGCCTTGAATAGGGAACAATTTATTTTTGCGAATTCCTGCGTTAACGAAAAGCAGAAGCAGATCCCTCGCCGCGTGGCGGCTCCCTTCGTGCCTCAGGGCAGGCGGGATGACAACAATAATAAAAAGGGAAGCTACGGAGTCAGCCGCCGGTGCATGTAAAGAGGTTACGGAGTTAGGCGGCCGTGCGTGTAGTGGAATTCGTGTTTCACTTCGTCGTAATCGTGCATTTTGGGGAGAATCGGGACGCGGCAAGTGCGGCAGCCCCGGTTGTAATGTTCGGCGAATTCTTGCGGGAATTGGCGCACGATGCTCGGGATGATCAGCGAATGCTCCGTGGGCAAAAAGCAGCGATTCCCACGCGGCGCGTTGATGGAAGCGTGGAGAATATCTTCGATGTCGATTTCGTTGCCCGTGCCTTCGATAAGTTTTTCGAGGCCGCGCGTCGCTTCGTACGTGCCGTCTTTGCAGGAGCGGCACTGGCCGCAGGATTCGATCCATAGAAATTTCGAAAAAATGTGCGCGACCTGCACCATGCAATTGGAGTCGTCGTAGACCATGAAGCCCGCCGAGCCGAGCCCCGAGCCGGCGTTGCGCATCGAGCCGAAGTCGTGCGGCGTGTCGATGGATTCGGGGTAGAGCCCCGCGCTGGCGACGCCGGAGAAAATCGCTTTGAGTTTTCGCCCGGGTTTGAGGCCGCCGCCCGCCTTTTCGATGAGTTCGCGCATCGTTGTGCCCATCGGCAGTTCGTAAAGGCCTTCGCGCTGCACATCGCCGGAAAGCGTAAAAATTGTGTGGCCCGGAGTATCTGCCGTACCCATCGAGCGAAACCAATCGGCGCCGTTGCGAATGATGTGCGTCACGGTGGACATGGATTCGCAATTATTTACGAGCGTCGGATTCGTGCGATCAGGAATGCATGACGGATAGCCGGCGAAAAGTCCGAGAATGTAGGGAGGATAATCCATTTCGCGCGGCATGGCTTCGCGGCCTTCGATGACTTCGAGCATGGCTTTTTCTTCGCCGAGCAAATAATCCTCGGGGCCGTAGACGAACTCGATGGGAATATCGCCAAGCACTTTGCGGGCCGTCATTTCCTTGTGTGCGCGCGCGGTGGAAGCGATGGCGTTTTCGAATGTGCCTTTCATCGCGATGAAAGCCTTTTGCGCGTTCATTGCATACGCGGCGATGGCGACGCCTTCGAGAAGCTGATAGGGATTGCGGCCCATCATCATGCGGTCTTTGTACGTGCCGGGCTCGCCTTCGGTGGCGTTGCAGGCGACGAATTTGGTGGGGCACGGGTCGCTGGCGATGCTGGCCCATTTAATGCCGACGGGGAAACCGGCGCCGCCGCGTCCGCGCAGGCCGGATTTTTTCACTTCGGCGATCACCGCTTCGCGCGGCATCGAGCGCGCTTTTTCGAGCGCTTTAAGGCCGCCAATGGCGATGTAATCGTCGAGCGATTGCAGCGGTTTATCGGGCAAAAGGTAGGGTTTCCCGTTACGCGAGGCCTGACTGGTTTCCATCCGTGCTCCCTCTCTCAAAGAGCCTTTCGTGGGATAGGTGCTCCATGCCGGGCGCGCGCATTCGAGTACGATGAAAGCGCCGACAGCAACCCCGAATCGTAGCACAGACACGCGACGACAAGGGAGCGGCAACGCACAAAAAGTTCGGCGGCAGGTTGCAACGTACAGGCATGAGGCAACGTCAGATATACAAGGGCCGAGAGAGCTGATCGGGATGAGCAGAGCGGCGGCCTCAGTTTTTCCGTTCTTTATGCATCTCGATGGTGCCGATCACAGATGATCGGTTGGGCCAAAACTGAATGCGACGGACGCTAGTTACATACAAAACATCACGGGGAAAAATGAAGCACTTCTCAAAACTCAATATTATTTTTTGCACCTTTGCGTTTTGCGCGATTGCAGGATGCACGGAGCACGCGGCTCCTCCTCCCGATGCACCGGTTGTGCCGGTGATGGCGGCGAAGGCCGAAGTGAAAGCGATGCCGATCGAGTTGCACGCCATCGGCACGGGAGAAGCATCGTCGACTGTTTCGGTGGAATCGCAAGTCGCTGGAATTGTGAGCGAGGTGCATTACAAACAAGGACAATTTGTGAAGAAGGGCGATCTGCTGATCACCCTGGATAACCGGCCATTCGTGGCGAATCTGCAGCTTGCGCAAGCGAATTTGGCGAAGGACAAGGCGAGCGCGGCATTGGCGCGCGTGGAGGCAGGACGGTACGAAAAACTTTATCAGTCAGGAATCGTACCGAAAGAACAGTACGATCAGTTTGTTGCAACGGCGGACGCGAACGAGGCCGCCGTGCAGGCAGACCAAGCAAATATCGAGACAGCGAAATTACAAGTGGCGTACTGCTTGATTTATGCGCCAATCAGCGGACGCGTCGGGAGTCAGCTCGTCTATCCCGGGGCTGTGGTAAAAGCGAACGACGTTCCCATTCTTGTAATCATCAATCAGATTTCGCCGGTATACGTGGACTTCTCCGTGCCACAACAATACCTGGATGAGATCAAGGCTTACATGAAACGAGGCAAGTTGCCGATTGAAGCGACCACGTCCGACAATACGAAACACGAGTCGGGTTACCTGACGTTCGTGAACAATACCGTGGACGCGACGACGGGAACTATTGTGTTGAAGGGAACGTTCCCCAATGCGGATTCACGATTGTGGCCCGGGGAATTTGTGACGGTGATCTTGCGATTGTCGGAACAGGAGAAAGCGGTGGTGGTGCCGTCGCAGGCAGTGCAGACGGGGCAGCAAGGTGATTACATATTTGTGATTAAGCCGGACATGACGGTCGATTCACGCGTGGTGAAAGTGGCGCGTACGGTTGGCGGAGAATCAGTAATCACAGATGGAGTGAAGGCGGGAGAAACCGTGGTGACCGACGGCCAGGTGCGGCTGGTGCCGGGCGTGAAAGTGGAAATCAAGACGAGTCTTTAGGAAGAGCGAGAAGCGGAATGCAAATCGCGGAAAATTTCATTAAGCGGCCGGTGATGACCAGCTTGACGATGCTGGCGATTCTGCTGTTTGGCGTGATTGCGTACCGAGGCCTCGCGGTCAGCGATTTGCCGAACGTCGATTTCCCCACGCTTACCGTTTCGGCGAGCCTGGCCGGCGCCAGTCCGGAAACGATGGCTTCGGCGGTGGCGACTCCGCTCGAAAAACAATTCACGACGATCGCGGGACTCGACTCGATGACTTCAACGAGCTCGCTGGGATCGACTTCCATCACGTTGCAATTCGATTTGTCGCGGAACCTCGACGCAGCGGCGCAGGATGTGCAGACAGCGATCACGGCCGCAGCGAACCAGCTGCCGCCGAATATGCCGACGCCGCCGACGTTCAAGAAAGTGAATCCCGCGGATTCACCGATTTTCTTCCTGGCCGTGACCTCTCCGACGCTGCCGTTATCCGAAGTGGACGAGTACGCGGAGACGCTGCTGGGCGAACAGATATCGATGATCAGCGGCGTGGCACAGGTATCCGTGTACGGGTCGATGAAATACGCCGTGCGGATTCAACTTGATCCGAAGGAGTTGGCGAGCAGGCAGATCGGAATCGATGAAGTAACGGCCGCAATTCAAAACGCGAATGTGAATTTGCCGACGGGAACGCTGTACGGAGCGCACAAGGCGTTCACAGTTCAAGCCAATGGCCAAATGACGGACGCGGGGATGTACCGGCAGATGATTGTGGCCTACCGGAACGGCTCGCCGGTGCGACTGGATGAACTTGGGAAAGTGTATGACAGCGTACAGGACACGAAACTCGCGAACTGGATCAACACAAAGCCCGGAATCATCCTCGCAATCCAGCGGCAGCCCGGGACGAACACCATTGAGATCGTCAATGCAATCCGAAAGCTGCTGCCGAGCTTCCGCGCGATCATGCCGCCCGCGATGGAAATGTCGATTGAGCACGACCGGTCGATATCGATCAAGGCGTCGGTGAACGACGTGAAGTTCAGTTTGTTTCTGGCGGTCATCCTTGTGGTGATGGTGATTTTTCTTTTTCTGCGAAACGCTTCGGCGACGATTATTCCGAGTCTGGCGCTGCCGATGTCGATCATCGGCACGTTCGCCGTGATGTATCTGCTGGACTACACGCTGGACAACCTATCGCTCCTGGCACTGACGCTATCGGTAGGGTTCGTGGTTGATGATGCGATCGTGATGCTGGAAAACATCGTGCGCCACATGGAGCATGGCGAAGGGGTGCTGGAAGCGTCGCTGAGCGGCTCGCGCGAAATTGGTTTCACGATTGTGTCGATGACATGCTCGCTGGCCGCGGTTTTCCTGCCGGTGTTTTTTATGGGCGGGATTTTAGGACGGTTGCTGCATGAATTCGCGGTGGTGATCATTTCGGCGATTCTGGTTTCCGGGCTTGTTTCGCTGACGTTGACGCCCATGTTGTGCAGCCGTTTCCTGAAGCCGCATATCGGCGAAAAGCACGGGCGAATGTACAACGCGCTGGAAC
>DASRQP010000246.1:0-3380 GCA_035696585.1 Candidatus Acidiferrales bacterium
GAAGGCATCACCGCGTTGCAGATGGATATCAAGGTCGCAGGCGTCAGCATCGCCATGATGCGCGAGGCGCTCGCCCAGGCTCGCAAGGCCCGGATCGAGATTCTCGACATCATGGAAGCCGCTCTTCCCGCGGCGCGCACCGAAATTTCCACTTACGCGCCGCATCTTTCCATGCTCACCATTCCCACGGACAAGATTCGCGACCTCATCGGCCCCGGCGGGAAGAACATACGCGCCATTACGGAATCCACCGGCTGCAAGATCGACGTAAACGACGACGGCATGGTCCACATCTTCGGCGTCAACGGGAAAGCGGCGGAGGAGGCGCTTCGGCGCGTCCGCGAAATCACCGCGACCGCCGAAATCGGCAAGACCTATCTTGGCAAAGTCGTGCGCATCGCGGAATTCGGCGCCTTCGTCGAGATTTTTCCCGGTACCGACGGCTTGCTGCACATCAGCGAAATCGCGGACCAACGCATTCGCGCGGTTCGCGACGCTCTCAAGGAAGGCGATCAGGTGATGGTGAAAGTCCTCGCCATCGAGGGAAACAAGATTCGCCTCAGCCGCAAAGCCCTGATCCGCGAAGCTCGCGACAAGCAAAAGCCTTCGGAAGCCACTGGACCCGAACAAGCATCCGCGGCAGACGCAGGCAAATAACCGCGCCCGTTTTTTTGCGCGGCGCGAAAAAAAAAGGGAGGCGATGTTCTCGCCTCCCTTTTCTTTTTCTCCCTGCGGGAACAGTTTGGCTAGATGCGTTCGATCTGCGCTCCCAGGTCGCGCAGCTTATTCTCGATGCGCTCGTAGCCGCGATCGATGTGGTAAACGCGATCCACATACGTCGTGTTGCTGGCCACCAGCCCCGCGAGCACCAGCGACGCGCTCGCGCGCAAATCCGACGCAATGATCGTCGTGCCGCTCAGCGGAGTTGGCCCGCGCACGATTGCCTTTCTTCCGTCGACCTCAATGTTGGCGCCCATGCGCACCATTTCGCTCGCGTGCATGAACCTGTTTTCGAAAATTGTTTCGGTAATCACCGAGGTACCCTTTGCCTGCGTTGCCAAAGTCATGTATTGCGCCTGCATGTCCGTGGCGAAGCCCGGATATTCCTCCGTTGTGATGTCGGCGGCGCTCAGTTTTCCGGGCACGCGAACGCGAAGGTCGCCTTCGCCCTCCGCGCGAATTTCGACGCCGCAGGCAGCCAGCTTCTCAATCACAGCAGTCAGATGTTTCGGCTCGCAGTTAGTAAGCAGAATTTCTCCGCCCGTTATGGCCCCGGCCACCAGAAACGTGCCAGCCTCAATGCGATCCGGAATCACGCGATGCGCCGTACCGTGCAGCTTTGCAACTCCGCGAATGCGAATTGTGTCGCTGCCCGCGCCTTCGATCTTCGCGCCCATCTTGATCAGCAACTCTGCGAGGTCCGTCACTTCCGGTTCGCGCGCCGCATTCGTCAACACGCTTTCGCCTTCCGCCAGCACTGCTGCCATCAAAATGTTCTCTGTCCCCGTCACCGTGATTTTGTCGAAGTGAATTTCCGCGCCGCGTAGCCTCTCCGCGCGCGCTTCCACGTACCCATGTTCAATCGCAATCTTCGCGCCCATTTTTTCAAGCGCCTGAATGTGCAAATCAATCGGCCGCGCGCCAATCGCGCATCCACCCGGTAGCGAAACCCGCGCGTACCCAAATCGCGCCACCAGCGGCCCCAACGTCAGCACCGACGCCCGCATCGTTTTCACCAGCTCGTAGGGCGCTTCCGTGTGTGAAATTTGCTCCGTCTGGATTGTCATCGCAGACGGCGGCAGGTCTTGCGCCACCACGTGCGCTTTCATGTGCGCCAGCAGTTTCGCCATGGTGATGATGTCGCGCACGCGCGGAATATTGTCGAGTTGTACTTCTTCCGACGTCAGGAGCGCCGCCGCCATGATCGGCAGCGCCGCATTTTTCGCGCCGCTGATCTGCACCGTGCCTTCGAGCCGCCGGCCGCCCTGAATCTTGAATTTGTCCATTCCGGTTTTAGTTCCTCTTGTTGCCGCGTGCAGGCTTACTTGCACTTGCAACGGCTTTGCGTAAGTCGCCATGTTTGGCCGCCAATCTCAGACGTGCCTGCCGGGCGTTCAGGCCAGCCTTTAACATTATCAGCGCCACTTGCAGATCGTCTCCCGCTTGACGCAATGCGTGTTCCGCGGTCAACACCTGCGTTCTGGTGGCGTTAGTTAGATTCCTCAGCGCCCGCTCTCGTAACTTCTTATTCGTCTTCGCCACCTTGATCATCCAGTTATCGTAGACGTGGCCAAGCCGAATCATCACGGTTGTTGAAAGCATGTTTAGGACCATCTTTTCCGCCGTCCCGGCTTTCATCCGTGTGGATCCTGCGAGCACCTCCGGCCCGGTTTCTGGAGCGATAGTTAAGTGCGCCAGATGCGAAATCGCGCTGCCTCGATTCATCGTCAAGCCAATCGTGTATGCGCCATGCTTTCGCGCGTATTTCAACGCGCCCAACACATAGGGCGTTGACCCGCTCGCGGCCAACCCCACCACCGCGTCCCGCGCCGTCAGTCCTCGCGCGCGCAAATCGTGTGCGCCTCGCTCCGTGTGATCTTCCGCGCCTTCCACTGATTCTGTCAGCGCGCGCTTTCCGCCGGCGATGATTCCTTGCACCAGCGTGCGCGGCACGCCAAATGTTGGCGGGCATTCGGAAGCGTCAAGCACGCCGAGCCTTCCGCTCGTTCCCGCGCCAATGTAGAAAAGTCTTCCGCCTTTGCGCATCCGCGCCGCAATGCCATCAACGGCGCGCGCGATTTTCGGAATTTCGCGCGCGACAATACCTGCAATTTGCGCGTCCTCGCGATTGATCACGTGCAGAATCTCTCGCGTCGATTTCTGATCGATGTTCCGTGAACGCGGATTCTGCCGCTCAGTCGTCGCGCTTCGCGGTGGCGCTTTCTTCATAAACGAAGATTATAGCCGGACGCGCGTATGCCATAGCTCCAACATGCGCTTGTGTGCGAGGTTTGTGACGTGGCAGTTATCGTGCGGCTGCGTGCTGCGGGGAGAGGCCCAACCCCTCAATAATCGCGTCGTGCAGCGCTGGACGCACTTGGCGGATCTTGTCGTTCGCGGCCGAAGGATAGACGCGATTTGTCAGCAGGATAACAAACAGCCCCTTTCCCGGGTCGATCCACATCGAAGTTCCCGTAAATCCATTGTGGCCGTACGCTCGCTGCGACATGTAATGCCCGCTCGACGAATTCTCCGTCGGCACATCCCATCCCAGCGCTCGCGCAGAATCGCCCACGTTCACGCGCTCGGTGAATTGATCGATCATCGCCCGCGTAAAAACTCGCTCCTGTGCGTACATTCCGCCGTTCAGCACCATTTGC
>DASRQP010000247.1:0-8113 GCA_035696585.1 Candidatus Acidiferrales bacterium
CTTGCCATTGCGCTCCGCAAGTACTTCGACGTCTTTGCCGACAGCCTCGATAATTGGCGCGCGGATGAACACCATCTCGAGCGGCTCGTCGCTCAATTTCGTCGGCAGCAAAAACACGTCGCTCGCGAGCTGCCTTCCGTACGCGTTCCGCACCACTGTGATATCCATCAATCCCAAAGACGCCTGCGGCGGTCCTTTCACTTCGCGCGCCAGCAAAATCGCACCCGCGCAAGTTCCGAAAAACGCGCCGCCGTTTGCCGCCATTTGCCGAATCGCCTCGTCGAGCCCCGTCTCCGCCAGCATCTTCATGTGCGTCGTGCTCTCGCCCCCAGGCAAAATCAGCCCTTCAATGCTCGCCAAGTCTTCCGGTGTCCGCACGAACACATATTCCACGCCCATGCGTTCGAGCGTTCTTGCGTGCGCCTCAAAATCCCCCTGTATCGCCAGTATTCCAATCTTCATCTCGCACTTTTCGCTTTCAGGTTTTACGGGTGCCCCATCCTGAGCGAAGTTTGCGAAGGGTGGGGCTTTTCGCTTTTCGATCTACCGCTGCGCTGCTTCCGCGATCGCCCGCTTCTCCTCAGCTTCGCGCTTCACCGGTTCGCGCATCGGTGACTTCTCCGGACCGGCTCGCAAATATTGCGGCGGCCAACTCGCGGGCTGTCCCAACTCGCGCGCCGCTCGCAACGGCCAATACGGATTGCGCAGCATCTCTCGCGCAAGCAGCACAATATCCGCTTGCCCGCTTCGAAGAATATGGTCGGCCTGCACCGGCTCGGTAATCATCCCCACGCTGCCTGTCAAAATCCCTGCATCGCGACGGATCCGTTCCGCAAACTGCGTCTGGTATCCGGCGCCCACGGGAATTTTCACGCCCGGCACAATGCCGCCCGACGAGCAATCCATCAAATCGACGCCCATCTTTTTCACCGCGCGCGCCAATTCTACCGACTGCTCAATGTCCCAGCCGCCTTCCTTCCAGTCCGTCGCCGAGATACGCATAAAGAGCGGCTGCTTTCCCGGCCACTCCGCGCGCACCGCTTGCGTCACTTCACGCGCGAACCGCGTGCGATTCTCAAACGTGCCGCCGTATTCGTCCCGGCGGAAATTGCTGAGCGGCGAAAGAAATTCATCAATCAAGTATCCGTGCGCCGCGTGAATTTCCACCACGTCGAATCCCGCGTCGAGCGCGCGCCGTGTTGCCGCCGCAAACGCTTTCGTCACGCCGCTCATTTCTTCGCGACTCATTTCGCGCGGCTGCGGATAATCGTCCTGAAATTTGATCGCGCTCGGCGCGACCACGTCAGTCCATCCGCCTTCAGTCGCCGGCACTTCTCCGTGCCGCGTCGCCCACGTTTTGTACGTACTTGCCTTGCGCCCCGCATGCGCAAGCTGAATTCCCGCGAGACTTCCCTGCTCGTGAATGAAGCGCACAATTCGCGCAAGGGCCTTCGCGTGGAGGTCGCTCCAGATACCCAAATCTTCCGGGCTGATGCGCGCCTCGGGCGTCACCGCCGTCGCTTCGCAAAACACAATCGCCGCCCCGCCCACTGCGCGGCTCCCGAGATGGACGAAGTGCCAATCGTTCGCCAGGCCGTCTGTGCACGAATACTGGCACATCGGCGAAACCGCAATGCGGTTCCGCAGCGTCACTCCTCGAATCGTCAACGGCTCAAACAAATGCGCCATGGATTCACGCTCGACTTTCAGTCACAAGTCACTCGCCATTAGTCACTGCTTTCCCTCACCATCCGCGTGTTTGCATCAAATCCTTTTCGTCCATCTGCCGCACGTCGAGCCCCTTCATCGCTTCGCCCAATTCGTCCGACGCTTCGAGCACTTTCTTCGGATCCTGATAATTCGTCGTCGCATACACAATCGCCTTCGCGCGTTTCGCCGGATCGCTCGATTTGAAAATCCCCGATCCGACAAACACTGCCTCCGCGCCCAACTGCATCATCAGCGCCGCGTCCGCCGGAGTCGCGATTCCCCCCGCCGAGAAATTCGGCGTAGGCAGCTTGCCTGTTTTCGCGACTTGCTGCACCAAGTCGAGAGGCGCGCCCAACTCTTTCGCCTGATGCATCAGCTCTTCTTCGCCAAGCGTGGTCAGCTTCTTCATCTGGCTGACGATCGTCCGCATGTGCCGCACGGCCTCCACAATATTTCCTGAGCCCGCCTCGCCCTTCGTGCGAATCATCGCCGCGCCTTCGCCGATGCGCCGCAGCGCCTCGCCCAAATTCCGCGCGCCGCAAACGAACGGCACTTTGAACGCGTGTTTCCACACATGATTCTCTTCATCCGCCGGCGTCAGCACTTCGCTCTCGTCGATGTAGTCCACTTCGAGCGCTTCGAGCACTTGCGCCTCGGCGAAATGCCCGATGCGCACTTTCGCCATCACGGGAATCGTCACCTTGGCCATAATTTCGCGGATGATTCGCGGCGACGCCATGCGCGCCACGCCCCCGTCCTTCCGAATGTCCGACGGCACGCGTTCGAGCGCCATCACCGCGCATGCTCCCGCATCTTCGGCGATTTTCGCCTGCTCCGCGGTCGTCACATCCATAATGACGCCGCCCTTCAGCATCTCCGCCAGCCCGACCTTCACTCTCCACAAATTCTGCTGCCCTTTTTTCTCGTTTCCGTTTTCCATCACCGTTCCCCTTCCTTCTTGTTAGATGAACTCTGTCTCTCTTGCGTATCGTTTTCCTGAATCTCGGCTAAAACCGCGCGCCGCAACTACGTAATCCCCGGCATCCGGAACAGCGGCGCCATTTTCTGCGCGCACTGTTCTACGAATCGCACATCCTTCTCGCTGAACGCGTTTTCCCTCTCGCTGTCGATGTTGATCGTCCCGACGACCATTCCTCCCACGCCCGGCACCGGCACAATCATCTCTGACCGCATCTTCGTGTACGCCACCAAATAACGCGAATCCTTGCTCACATCTCCAATCACCAGCGGCGCGCGTTGCTTCACGACCACGCCGGTCAGCCCCTTCGTCACCGCAAACCTCATGTGCGCCGGCTCCTCCGACCCTGTCCAACCCAGCGCCACGATTTCCGTCTCCGTGACTGCATAAATGCTCACCGAACCATATGCGCGGGACTGGCGAATGATCTGCGCGATTCGTTTCGCAATTGCCGACGCTTGTCCGCCGCCCACAACAACAGACCCGATCTCGTCGAATGTACTTTGGTCCTCAATCACTCTCGAACCCTCCCGGCAATTACTTCCTTTTCCGCGCTTTGCCGACCACTACAAACCTGCCCTTCCCGCGCGCGAGCACTTTCCCCGCGGCACTCCGAATCTCCCCGCGATGCATCAGATTCCTCCCCTCGCGCGACACTTCCTCCGCCTCCACCGTAATTTCCTCATCGACAGGCACCGGCCGCAGATATTCCACCGACAGCTCCGCCGTCACCGCGCGCACATCATGGAATCTGTTCAACTTCCCCATCGCTTCATCAAGCAACAGCGCAATGATGCCGCCGTGCATCATCCCTCCGCCACCTTGATATTGCCCGCCAAGTTTGAAGCGTCCCACAATTTTCCGCCGCTCATGATCCTGCTCAAACGCCAGCTTCATCCCGCTTGCATTCGCCGCCCCGCAACCAAAACAGAAATTATCAGCCTTCGGCTCCAGCCTCTCGATCGTCATTCCCTCTCCGCTCCGTTCTCGTGTTCACGTCTGCAATTTGTCTGCGTTCCTCTGCGATCTCTGCGCCTCCGCGGTACATCGCTTTTCGCTTTTCGCTTTTCGAATTTCGAATTTCGAATTTCAACTATCAACTATCGACTATCAACTATTCGTACCTCAGCGCCACAATCGGATCTACCCGCATCGCTCTTCGCGCCGGAATCCAGCAGGCCGCCAGCGCGACAAGCATCAGCAGCGCCGCAGTCGACAAAAAGCTCGCGGGATCAAACGAGCCAATGCCGAAGAGCAAAGTATTCAGGCTCCTCGCGAAGAGCACCGAGATACCCAGTCCAATCACCACTCCGGCCGCAACCATCGCCATCCCGCCGGACAATATCAGCCGCAACACGTTGCCCGGCTGCGCGCCCAGCGCCATGCGAATGCCAATTTCCTGCGTCCGCTGGTTCACTGAATATGACATCACTCCATACGTTCCAATCGCCGCGAGAATCAGCGCTAGAAAACCGAACGTTCCCAGCAGCTCCGCGGCGATTTTCGGCGCCGTCAGGGAAAGCTCGAGCACCGTCTGCATTGTCTGCATCCTCAACAGCGGCAGAAACGGCGCGAGCTCCTTCATTGTGCTGCGCACTGTCGCCGTCGCCGCGGCTGGGTCGCCCTTGGTTCGCACGAACACATTGAAAGCGGGCGAATAATGCTGCTTCAGCGGCAGGTACACGATGGGTTGCGGCGGCTCGCCCAGCGTAGAGTATTTCACCGTGTTCACCTCGCCGACGATCGCCACGTCCCACGTTTCGCCGAGAAAATGGATGTGCTTGCCGAGCACTTCCTGCCCCGGGAACATCACGTCTGCAAAGGCGCGATTTACAACCGCAACCATGGCGCTCTGTGTATCATCAGCGTCGGTAAAGTCGCGACCGCGCTGCAAAGTGATTCCCGCGGTCGAAAAATACGCCGGCGCCACCGCAACGATGGGCGTCAACTTCCCGTTCCGCGGATCCGTGCTGTCCACGCCGTCCACAAAGGTCGTCCGCTGCAGCCCGCCGCTCATCGGAGGGGTGTCCGACAAACTGGCATCCGCCACCATCGGCAGAGCGCGCAGACGTTCGACGACGTTCCGATAGAATTGTTCCCCCTGTGGCTGCGCATAATGCTCAGCCGTCAGGTTCACAAACATCACCATCTCGTGCTTCACTTCGAACCCTGGATTAATCTGTTGGGCGTTGCGCAGGCTGTGAATGAACAACCCCGCGCCCACCAAAGCGATCAGCGACAGCGCCACCTGCACCATCACCAGGATGCCGCGCAGGCCATACCAGCGCGCGCTTCCGGTCGGCGCGCCCGTGCGGTCCTTAAGCGAAGACACGCTGTCGGACCGCGAGGCTTGCAGCGCAGGGACTAGGCCAAACAGAATCGTGGCTGCAAGCGCAAGTCCCAGCGTGTAAACGAGCACGCGCCCGTCCAGTGAGAAATCGAGCGTCGGCAATCCCGCCGGAAGCAACGAGAGCAGCAGCGAGCGCGCCCAGTAAGCGCACAAAATTCCCAAAGCGCTTGCCATCAGCGCCAGCAGCAGGCTCTCGGTCAGCAATTGGCGTATCAGCCTCATTCGCGATGCTCCCAGCGCCAGTCGCACGGCGATCTCGCGTTGACGCTGCGTGGCGCGCGCGAGCAGCAGGTTGGCTACGTTCGCGCACGCAATCAGCAGCACCAGCCCCACAATCACCATCATCAACGCGCCCGCGAGCACAAACACGCTATGCAGTTGTGGCGGAATCATCGTTTGCGCGATGGGCACAACCTCCTCGTTTCGTCCGCCGTTGTCCTTTGGGTATTCTTTCTCGAGTTCGATTCCCAGCGCATGCACCTCCTGCTGTGCTGCCGCAAGCCTGACTCCCGGCTTGAGCCGCGCGATCATCCCTGCCAGGCGAAACGCGCGTTGGTTGAACCACGTTTTCGTCAGCCCCGTCACGGCAACGTCGTGCATGGTCATCGGAAGATAAACATCTGGGCTTCCTATGGACGACCCCAAGTCATGAAAATCGCTTGGCGCGACTCCGACGACGGTGTAGGCCTGCTCGTCAATCTGAATCGCGCGTCCCAAAATTTTCGGATCGGCGCCGAACTGCCTGCTCCACAACGCATAGCTGAGAACCGCAACCGGCCGCGGCGCGGTATCTTCTTCCTGCGAGAACCCACGTCCCAAGAACGGATGCACTCCCACAACATCGAAGAAATTCGCGTTGACCAGCATTTCGAACACCTGCACTTTTTTCCCGGACACATCCAGGTTTCCGCCCGACCCGACCAGGATGCACGCACCAGTGAACACGTTCGTTTTCGCGCGATAGTCCACGGCGTTCGGATACGGCGTCGGCAAATATTCCTGCAGGGGCCCCTTGTGGCTCTGCGCTGTCGAGTAAAGGATCATCAGCGTCGGCGGATCCTTCACGGGAATGGCTTGCAGAAAAATCGCTTTCGCCAGCGTGAAGATCGTCGTGTTCGCGCCAATCCCCAGCGTCAGCGACAGCACCGCCACCGCCGTAAACCCCGGCGCCTTCGCCAGCATCCTCACCGCAAACTTAATGTCCTGCCACATAGCATCCTCCAGCAATCAGAAAGTCAGCGGCCAGCAGCAGCAACCACCAGTCTCACGTTCTTTGACCATCCAAGCGTCCCCGCAAGCTCATCAACATCCACATAGCTCACCTTCCCGGCGTCACTCTCGGCGTGCTCTGCGTCTCTGCGGTGAATTACTTTCGGCCATCTATTCCCCGCCCGCTCCGTCTTCACTGACCACTGGCCACTAACCACTGCCTTTAAATCAAGGCAACGCGCGATCTCGTCTCCTGCGGATGCTCAACCGTCGCTCGCCTGCCGCCTTTTTGCTTCTTTCGCATCTCCGTGTCAATCACGCTTCCGAGTTTCGCAAGTCCCTGCACGATATCCCTTTCCTCCAGGCCCGCGAATCCCACCCGCAGTGTATTCGTCTGCGGATGCTCAAAATAAAAATATCTTCCCGGCACAAACAGCACGCCGCGCTCGCGCGCATGAATCAGCAACTCACCTGCGTCGAGCCCCGGCGGCAGCGTGAGCCACACGGACATGCCTCCGTCCGGCCGCGTCCATTCCACGCCACGCGGCAAATATTTCGCCGCCGATTTCTCAAACACCTCCAGCCGTCTCGCATACACGCGAATCATACGCTTCATGTGCTTCTCGAGCATCCCGCGCCTCACAAATTCCGCCAGCGTCGCTTGCGCAAGCTGGTCCGTATGCAAATCGCTCGATTGCTTCAACAGCCTCAGCCGCTCGATCACGCGCTCCGGCCCAACGCACCATCCGACGCGCAATCCCGGAAACGCCACTTTCGAAAAACTGTCAATCTGAATCACGATTCCGTTGCGATCCATCGCCTTCAGTGACGACACGGGATTCCCGCGCAGCCGCAATCGCGCATAAATATGATCTTCGACAATCGGCACTTTGTGCCGCGTTGCCAGCTCCAGCAGCTTTTGCCGTTCGCTGACAGGCAAAGTCGTTCCCGTAGGGTTCTGAAAATCCGGCGTGACTAAAATCATTTTCACGCGGTTCTGCTCCAGCACCGCTTCCACCGCTTTCATGTCCAGTCCGGCGTAGCTCTGCCTCGAACGATTCGTCTCCACCGCCGCCGGCAAACATCGCACGCGCGCCGCCGATAAAATCGACAGCGCGCCCGGATACGCAGGATTTTCGACGAGCACCGCATCGCCGGGCCGCAGGAAAGCCTTGGCAAGCAAGTCCAACGATTGCTGGCAGCCGTCGGTGATAAGAAGTTGACGCTCTTGTGCAGCAATTCCCTCGGCGCGCAACATTTCCAGCAACACTTGCTTCAACGGGCCATAGCCGTCCGACGCGCCGAGCTGCAAAATCTCCCGCCCTTCGCGCTTCAATACCGCGTTCGCGCAAGTGCGCACATCGTCGACGGGGAAAAATTCCTCCGACGGCCGCGCACTGATGAACGCAATCGTTCCCTCGGGCACTTCGGGCATCAACCGGCTCAAACCGTCGCCCGCGCGCTCGTCCGCGAACAAAGCTTCCCATCGCAACACGCCGCCCTGCTCCCGCGGCGGCGGCGTGAATTCTCGCGGCGCGGTGGACTCGCTGATATAGGTTCCACGCCCGACGAAACCTTGTATAAGTCCCTCGGATTCCAGTTCCGCGTACGCCGTAGCCACGGTCGTGCGGTGAATCTGCAGTTGATTCGCGAGTTCGCGGCTCGCCGGGATGCGGTCGCCCGGCAGCAATTCCCCCGAATGCACCAGCGCGCGCATTTGATCGCGCAGTTGCGCGTACAAGGGAATGTTGCTTTCAGGCTGCAAATGCAAGGGAATGAATGGCCTGCTCATACAGGCCAATATAAACCAAAAAGTACGCGTCAAAAGAGCCAATTTGGCTCTTTTCAGAATTTCCTGGTTTTTC
>DASRQP010000248.1:0-3365 GCA_035696585.1 Candidatus Acidiferrales bacterium
TCGCTGCTCTATGGCGTTACGCCGACCGATCCGGTGACATTCATTGCCGTCGCAGTTCTTCTTCTAATTGTTGCGCTGGTGGCGTGCTATATACCCGCGCGCCGAGCGATGCGCGTCGATCCCATGGTCGCGCTGCGTTACGAATGAAGCCGATGCGGAGCACAGCTCATGAAACCACTCGCTGAACTCGCTCGTCGCCTGCGAATGCTGTTTCGCCGCGAGCAATTCGATCACGATATGGACGACGAGATGTGCGTTCATCTGGAACTGCGCGAAAAAGAATATACCCAGAACGGTTTCTCGCTCGAGGAGGCGCACATGGCCGCACGAAAGAACTTCGGGAACGCGCTCGCGATTCGCGAAGTAAGTCACGATTCCTGGGGCTGGGCCTGGCTCGAACATCTGGGGCAGGATCTTCGTTTCGCCTTCCGTATGTTCGCAAAAAATCCCGGCTTCACCGCGGTCGCCATTCTTACACTGGCCCTCGGCATCGGCGCCAACACGGCGATATTTTCCGTCGTTTATGGCGTCTTGCTGCAACCGTTGCCCTACAGAGACGCTTCGCGCCTCGTCGTGCTGAACGAGACCACCCCGATGGTCGGCACCGTCAGCGTGTCGTATCCTAATTTCCACGATTGGCGCCAACAGAGCCACTCATTTTCGCAAATGGCCGCTGTGCAGGATGTCGGCTTCAACCTCGCGGGCGTCACCCAGCCGGAAAACATCAGCGGCGAAGCCGTTTCGCCGAATTTCCTTTCCATGATTGGCGTGAGGCCGTTCCTCGGGCGAGATTTTGAAGCGTCCGAGGAAAAGCCCGGAACGCCGCCCGTCGTGCTGCTCAGCTATGAGCTGTGGCAATCACATATGGGAAGCGATCGAAACGCCATCGGCCGCACCATCACGCTGGATGGCCGCAGCTTTACCATCGTTGGCGTGTTGCCGCCCAATTTCCGTTCGCTCGACAAGACAGACGTGATGCTGCCTATCGGCGTGTGGGCGACAAACAATTCCGGGGAAGCCAACGACCGTGGCGACCGCGGCGACATGATTGTGATAGGCAGGCTCGCGCCGAATGTCACATTCGCCCAAGCGCGCACGGAGATGGAAGGAATCGCCGCGCGGCTGGCGAAAGAATATCCGGCGACCAATGACCAGTTCGGAGTGGCGCTGCAATCGATTCGCGACGCATTCGTGAGCGACGCGCGGCCGGCCATTCTGGTGCTCTTCGGCGCAGTAATGTTTGTACTGCTGATCGCCTGCGCGAATGTGGCCAATCTGTTTTTGGTGCGTGGCGCGGCCCGCACGAAGGAAATTGCTCTGCGCATGGCTTTCGGCGCCAATCGCAATCGAATCATTCGCCAGATGCTGACGGAGAGTTTTGCTCTGGCTTTTCTCGGTGGCATTCTCGGGCTGGCATTGGCCATCGCCGGAATCGGCGGAATTACGCGTCTAATTCCGATGAACGCGCTCTCGGGCGCCACGGTAAACTTAAATGGCGCGGTTCTTTTCTTCGCGGCGGGCATCGTAGTGCTCGCGGCATTTATTTTCGGCCTGGCTCCGGCGATGCATTCCACCCGGCCTGATGTGCAGTCGGAGTTGAAAGAGGGCGGCAGAACGGCGAGCGCTAGCGCGGCACAAAACAAATTGCGCGGCGCGCTGGCTATTGCGGAGATTTCGCTGGCCTTGATTCTGCTGGTCGGCGCTGGCCTGATGATGAAAAGTTTGTACAAACTGATGAGCGTCAATCCGGGCTTCCGGCCCGATCGCGTGCTGACCATGGAAATGGATTTGCGAACGCAGCAATATTCCAAGGATCCCGCCATGCTCAATTTCTGGCAGCAGGTCCTCTACCGCGTGCGCGCGCTACCCGGAGTGGAAGACGCAGCAGTGGGGACCGTGATTCCGCTGGCGGGCGAACATTCTCGCACGGATATCACCATCGAAGATATGGCTCTACCCAAGCCGGGAAATTATCCGCACCCGGATTATCACATGGTGAGTCCCGGTTTCATCAGCACCCTAGGCGTTCCGTTGCTGCTCGGGCGAACGTTCACTGAGGCGGACAAACAAGGAGCACCGCTTGTTGGAATGGTGAATTGGAAGTTGGCACAGCAATATTGGCCACACGATGACCCTATTGGGAAACGGTTTATGTTCGGGCATCCCGATCCAAATGGCAAGAAGCCGCCGGAGTGGATCACCGTGGTCGGCGTTGTGGGTGACATGAAACTCTACGGTCTGGCGAATCCGTCGCGGTTGGAAGTCTATGTTTCGTCGCTGCAATATCCCGACAGTCACATGAATCTCGTGGTGAAATCGCGCATCGATCCCGCGGCGCTGACTTCGGCGATTCGCGGAGCGGTGGCGTCGATCGACAAAAACCAGCCGATCTTCGCGATCTCGACCATGAATCAATTGGTGAGCGATTCGGTGAGCACACGGAGGGTTACTCTGGTGCTGCTTGGACTGTTCAGCGCACTAGCGCTCGTTCTGGCGGCGATTGGAATTTACGGCGTGATTTCTTACTCTGTCGCGCAGCGCACCCACGAGATTGGGATTCGCATGGCGCTGGGCGCGCAGCATAAGGATGTCCTGCGCATGATTCTCAGGCAGGGAGTGAAAATAGCGGTCGCGGGCGTTGCGATCGGCGTAGTTGTGTCGCTCGGCCTCACGCAATTGATGTCGAGCCTGCTTTTCTCCGTCAGCGCGGCCGATCCCCTTACGTTCGCAGGCGTGGCAATTCTGCTGGTGCTTGTCGCGATGCTGGCCTGCTACATTCCCGCGCGCCGCGCCCTCCGAGTCGACCCTATGGTTGCGTTGCGTTATGAGTAGTTAATCTCGCGCTGCCGTTCAAAATCAGTTTCAGCTCCTCCTCTGCCCAATGGCGCTGTGCGAACAGCGCGCCTTGGTCAAAATTGAACAGCCTTGGCTTGTAACCTATAGGACATCGCCTTGTGACTTCCGACCTTGTTGCTGTGCTTGTTGCTCACCTATACTTCGCCCTGGCAAGTAGTCAAAACGTACCTGGGAGGTCACAACGATGATTCGACGGCGCAGGGCGCTGCTGGGCACGGGAGTCGCGGCGACCGTGATGGTCGGTCTTTCAGCAATTGCTTGGCTTGCACCGCGAAAGGCTCACGCGGGCCCGCCTCAGGGCGAATCCGTACCTGGCTACACAGTGCAGTCCGGACCTGGTGGAACGATTTCCGGCAAGATTCTCTACGCCGGGCCGCCAGTGCATCCGAAAAGAGTCAATGTGACCCAGGATAGCGAGACTTGCGGAAACATGAAAGAAATTTTGGCCGTTCAACTCAAAGACGGCGGTGTCGTTGACGCCGTGGTCTGGCTTGATGACGTGTCTCACG
>DASRQP010000249.1:0-3888 GCA_035696585.1 Candidatus Acidiferrales bacterium
CGATGACTTTCTTCGTCGGGATGTACGCGACATGGCATCGGCCGAAAAACGGAAGCAGATGATGTTCGCAGAGGCTGTACAGTTCGATGTCTTTCACGACCACCATTTCGTCGTAGCAAACGCTGAACATCGCGCCGTTCAAAAGCTTTTCGGGGTCCTGGCGGTAGCCGCTGGTGAGGTAGCGCAACGCTTTCTCGAAGCGTTCAGGCGTGCGGCGCAAACCTTCGCGATTGGGGTCCTCTCCCAACAATGCAATCATGCGCCGAACCAGGTCGGCGATTGTCTCGGAGTTGTCCGTCTTGGCGAGATGAATCGTTTCGGTGTCTGTTATTTCCCTCATTTGGACTCCTTCACGTCGCAGTTCCTTCGATTCGAAAAAACCCGCATTACTGATTTGAAGGCGCTGCGTATTCAAAACTGTTCTTGCCCGTCTCTTCGATTCGCACACCCTCGATTTGGGCGTGGGGAAAACCGGCGAGGCGCTGAAAAATCACACGGCAGACATTTTCCGTGGTCGGCACGCAATCGCGGAATTCCGGAATCTGCTCGTTCATGTACGCGTGGTCGAACGCGTCGAGAACTTTCTGCTGTACGAAGCCATCGAGATCCGCGAGATTCGCGATCATGCCCGTCGCGGGATCGACCGGGCCGGTAACAGCTACTTCTAACGCATAATTATGCCCGTGACTGTACGGATTCGCACATTTGCCAAAGACTCGCTCGTTTTGTTCGGCGCTCCATTCCGCGCGAAACAGGCGATGCGAAGCCGGAAAAGAATATCGGCGCCAGAGCGAGAGTTTCATCGCGCGCCCTTCATGCCGTCCGCGGTGCAATCGACGAATAGATCCGGCGACTCATACAAGCGAATGCGATCCAGGCGGCCTTGATGAATTTTCGGCTCGAGAATGCGCCAGAGCACCGCGGCGATTTCTTCGCAAGTGGGAATTTTTCCGGCCAGCTCCGGAACTTCATAATTTAGATGTCGGTGATCCATGCGCTGCGTCACTTCGCGATCGAGAATTTCCTTCAACTCCCTCAAGTCAAGAACCATGCCGGTTTTCGGATCTGGCTCTCCCGCCACGGTGACTTCCAGAATGTAATTGTGCCCGTGACCGTGCGGATTGTTGCATTTGCCGAAGACGCGGCGATTCTCCTCCGCCGAGAAATTCGGGTTGTGGTAAAAGTGCGCGGCCGAGAATTCGAGTTTTCGAGTTACGCGTATCATAGCTTTCCCACGGGATATTCCCGGCCCTTCCACAGGACTTTGCCGCGCCAGTATTTCCAGCCGGAGGCGATAACGACGGCGGCGTAGAGGCACACTCCAGGTACATAATATATGATGAATCGTGCGGAATAACGATTCCGGTGAAGTTCGCGCCCGTACGCGATGTGACATCCGGCGAGCCACAGAATTCCAAACGCGTCAAGCCATAGGCCTTCGCGTCCCCGCACAATAATTCCAGCGGCAATAAGAAATATCACCGGCCACGGGAACGCCAGCACGAGCTCTCGCAGGACGCCTTTTCGCGTGCCACCCAGAAGAAGATAAAGATTTTTCGTCCAGCCTTGCCACATGGCGGTAAAGCTCCGGTACATGCGTGTTTGCGCAATTCCCTGCCCTGACGCAAAGTGCAAACGAAAGCCTGCCTGTTTCGCGCGACGCGCCAACGCAACGTCTTCGAGCACGGCGTCGGCCACAGCGCGATGGCCGCCGATTGTTTCGTACGCGTCGCGGCGGATCATGAGGAACTGCCCATTCGCGGCCGCGTCGGGCAGCGACGGATCGTTCACGCGCGCGAAGTCGAACTTGCGCGAGAGGCGGCAGTAGATAAACGGTATCAACGCGCGCTCTGCAATGGAGCGCGTAATTTGCTCGGGCGAATAGGACACAAGCGCTGCGTCGTGCACGCGAGCATCTTCGAGTGCTCGATGTGCCGCACCAGGAAGATGGGCCGTATCTGCATCGGTAAAAAGCAGCCATTCGCAGTTTGCCTGCTGTGCGCCGAGCCATACTGCGTGGTTCTTCCCGATCCATCCCGCGGGCAACGAGGTCGACTCCAGAATTTTCAACCTGCGAACAGTTTGCGACAATCGCGCGAGAATTTCGCCGGTACGATCAGTGGATTGGTCGTTGACAACGATAATTTCGCCGATTTCCGGCTGCGCAGCAAGACTTGCGACGCATGCTCCGATATTCTCTTCCTCGTTGCGCGCGGGAATGATGGCTGAAATGTGAGGCATGGCGAGATTCGCGGAAGCGATTGCGAATCGAATGGCCGAAAATGCATGAAAAATATATCATAGGGGTGCGGGTTTCGGGCCGAACCAAACGCCGAAGCGCAAAATGAAGAGAAAGTTTTTTACCGGAATTACGCTGGGAGCCGTCGCAGGATTGCTGATCCTGTTTGCAAGCCCCAGCTACAATCAGGGCGAGCCAAGCCTCGCGGGCTCGACGGCGAAGCCGTTTTCGTTCGAGGAGGGCGGGAAGCCGATGCAGCTTTCCGACTTGCGCGGCAAAGTGGTGGTGCTGAATTTCTGGGCTACGTGGTGCCCGCCGTGCGTTGAGGAAACACCTTCGCTGATCGCGCTGCAGCGTGAAATCGCGCCGAGGGGCGGCATGGTGCTGGGAATCAGCGTCGACGATGATGCGCAAGCATACGCGCAGTTCGTTCAAGCCAACGGCATCGACTTTCCCACGTACCGCGATCCGACAAAGAAAATCCCTGAATCGTACGGAACGTCGATGTATCCCGACACCTACATTATCGACCGTCAAGGCAAAATTGCGCGGAAGCTCGTGGGCGCGCAGGACTGGACCAGCCCCGAAATGACGGCGTACTTCAACTCTCTCCTCAGTAAAAATTAAAATGAAGCTACAATCGCGAGGACCGCATCGGTACGGTCTGAGTTTTAAAAGATGCGTCGTGATATTCGCTGTTGCCACCGCGTTCCTTTTGTTCGATTTTTCCGTCTACGCCAGCCCCAGTTGCTTTCCGCGAGAAATGACCTCCGCAGAGTGCGCCATCGCATGCATGGCGAATTCTGCGGCAGCGGCGACTGCGCTGCATAGAGAAAATGCTCCGGGCGCGGTGCACGCGCCGCAAAGCACTCAGACGGCCGGAATGAGCGGCATGGCGATGCCGTCGAATCCGGCGGCGGAACTGCTGATGAATGAAGTGACGGGCACGAGCATGAATCCGGCATCCTCGACCATGCCCATGCGCTCGCTCATGGCTGGGAAATGGAACCTGGGATTCATGGCTGATGGCTTCATCACAGACACGCAGCAGTCGGGTCCGCGCGGCGGCGACAAACTGTATTCGACGAATTTTTTTATGGGCACGGCTCAACACGACTTGGGGCAAGGAAGTTTTCTCTTCGACGTGATGTTGAGCGCTGAGCCAGCGACAATCAGCGGCCGCGAGTATCCGCTGCTTTTTCAGACGGGCGAGACTGCTTACGGCAAGCCCATCGAGAACGGGCAGCATCCGCACAATCTGGTGATGGCGCTTGGCCTTCATTACGCGTATCCCGCCGGCGATGACACCGTCCTGGAAGCTTATTTCGCGCCTGTCGGTGATCCTGCGCTTGGGCCCGTGGCGTTTCCACATCGCGCGTCGGCTGCGGAACTTCCCGAAGCGCCCATCGGGCATCATTGGGAAGACTCATCTCACATCGCATACGAAGTGGCCACAATTGGCGTGAAGCGCAAAATTGTGCGGCTGGAAGTCAGCGGCTTTCACGGTGCTGAGCCGAATGAGAACCGCTGGAACATCGCCACGGGCGCGATGGATTCCTGGGCGGCGCGTTTTTCCGTTTTCCCAACGCCCAACTGGGCTGCGCAGGTTTCCGTGGGACGATTGACGCATCCCGAAGCGCTTCAGCCGG
>DASRQP010000250.1:0-33078 GCA_035696585.1 Candidatus Acidiferrales bacterium
CGAAGTTGAATTGAACGTATCGGCGACGCTGGACGGGAAGCCGTTGCCCGCAGGAGTGGCTTGGCGTGGCGGATTTGGCGACCAGTCGGTGTCGAGCGCGGCGTCGCTCGTTGAAGTTTTCTACAGCGAAAGCGGGAAGATTGAATACTTCAACTACAAGAAGCTGGGGATCAAAGATCATCAAGACCAGCCAGCGCAAGTGAATGGATTCATGGAAGCGGCCGGAATTGAAGATACATTTTTCACGGCGGCATTTCTGCCCAATCAACCGGGGATGACGCTGTGGGATTGGACGCAACAGCAAAGTGTCACGGAAGAGGGGAAGACGACGCAGCAGCCCGTGGCGGAAATGGCCGCAGGCCCGCAAACGCCAGGGTCGTGGAGTACGCGGCTGTACGTTGGCCCGAAGGATTTGACGGAGCTTGGGAGATTGCAGCCGTCGCTGACGGGCTTAGTGCAGTTTGGGTACATGAGCATTGTGGCGAAGCCGCTGCTGCGGATTTTGAAATGGATTTACAAGTACATTCCCAATTACGGCTGGGCCATTGTTCTGCTGACCATCGCGATCAACATGGCGCTTTTTCCGCTGAAGGTGAAGAGCTGGCATTCGATGAAGCGAATGCAGAAAGCGATGCCACGCATTAAAGCCATTCAGGAAAAGTACAAGAAGTATTCGATGCGGGATCCGCGGCGCAAGGGAATGCAGGAAGAGATGTCCGCGATTTACAAAGAGGAGGGTGCGAATCCCGTTGGCGGATGTTTGCCGCAGCTGATTCAGTTCCCGATTTGGTGGGCGTTGTACAGAATGCTGGAATATTCGATCGAATTGCGCCATGCACCGTGGTTCGGATGGATCCACGACCTGTCGGCGCGCGATCCGTATTATATTTTGCCGATCTTGATGACCGTGGCGATGTATTACATGACGAAAATGACTCCACAGACGGTGACTGACCCAGCGCAGCAGAAAATGATGGCGCTGATGCCGCTGGCGTTTGGCGTTTTCCTGTTCATGTATTCGAGCGGGTTGGTGCTTTATATTTTTACGAGCAGCGTGGTTGGAATTGCGCAGCAATTGTATTTGAACCGCAACGATCCTCTTCCTACGAATAGTAAGTTCAAGAATAAGCCTCTGAAAACGTGAAAAGCAGTGGCCCTTCGTTCCTCAGGGTAAACGAGTGACCAGTGCTCAGTGGCCAGCAAAAGGCCACTTCTCGTCATCGGAGACCTTTTTTTGCCCCGTCTGACATCGAAAATGCCAACAGTGACCGGCACGCCGCTGCAAAACAAAAAGCAGATTCCCTGCCTGCGGCAGGCAGGCTCGCTGCGCTCGGAATGACAAAGATTAGGGAAGGTCGAGCAGGTAGCCGGCTTTGCCAACGTTGAAGCAGCGCGTGCGGCCGAGTTGGTCGGACTTTCCAGCACATTCATGTATGTGGCCGCAGAAAAGCATTTCGGGCTGCTCGCGTTCGACCCATTCACGTAGCGCAGAGCTACCTGCATGCTTGCCGGGCGCGAATTCGTCGAGTTTGGTGCCGTACGGCGGGAAATGCACGACGAGATAAAGAGGCGAGAGACCGTTGAAAGCGGCGAGCGCACCGGCAATCTCTTCTTCCGTGTATTCGCCGGGCGTGTTGAAGGGCGTGGGATTGCTATAGCCGAGGCCGGCCCACTGCGTTGAGCCGAGCTGGCGAATCTGGCGATGAAAATCGGTGAGGCCGAAGCGGGCGCAGAATTCGCGCGTGTCCTCGGAGGTTTCGTGGTTGCCTGGCAGGACCCAAACGCGCTCCCCATGTGTTTGGAGTATTGCGCCGCAGCGATCCAAGCCACAGCGGAAAGTCGAGAGGTCGCCAGCAGCGATGTAAATGTCGGCCGGCTCCGCGATTGCGCGCTCGAGGGACTTCACGTCGCCGTGAATGTCGCTGAAGATTTGGATTTTCATCGCGGGTGCTCGGAGAGATCCGGCGGAGCAACGCTTTCCGGAAACTTCAGGCGCAGAACGAGTCGGGCGCGCTCCCAGCCGTAATGCAGCAGTCGACCTTGCGAATCGAAGACGACGGCGAAGGTGAATGGCATCGGCCCATTGCGCGCGTTGCCCTCGAAAAAGCGCGGATCGGCGTATTCAACGAGCCTTCGGTCGCCGATGGACATGAAACGGCATACAGGGAAGCGTGCGAACCAGAGGTAGGTCTGCACGGGCTCGAGCCGCGCAGCTTCTTCAGTGAAACGGTTGGGAGGCGAGTCTGGAACAAGGCGAAAATTGGGTTGGCCAGCGTCGCGAAGCGAGAAAGTGGATTGATAAACGCCGTCGGGCGTCAGAACCATGCCATTCCAATTGAGGAAAGAAGGCGGCAGAGGCAAGGCGCCGATTTTCTCGACGGTAAGGCCGTGCGTCGTTGCGAATGCGCGGACGCGCGAGATGGCGACTTGATGCGCGACGCCGCACGCAATGATATACGCGCAGGCGACATAAAAACCGGCGCGGCACCAACTGGCACGAGAGACGTGGCTGCCCCAGTTATTGAGCATGGGAAGAAAAAACAGCGCGGCGAAAAGTGCCGAAGCGACCACAATGATCCAAATCGAAAACGGAAATTCCGCCGTTCGCGCGAGTGACCGCGCGCCCACTGCAAGAATCGTGCAAAAGCCCCACATTTTGGCGGCGCGGCTTATTGCAGTTTCGCTGCGTTGATGCACCCAGGCGGCGAGTTGAGGCAAGAGGATGAGCGCGGTGAAAACGAAGTCGATGATGAAAAGAAAATCCCAGGCGACGCGGTCTTTCGAGAACGGGTTGAGCATGCGCGTGCCGAAAGACGTGAAGCCGTCGAGGATGATGTGGCTGGCGATTCCAGCGGCGTAAATCATGAAGAGCATGTAGAAGGAAGGGCAACAGAGGTCGTCGCGATGGGTGCGCTTGGCGTACCACCGCACGAAGGCGCGTGTGAGCCACGCGAGAGCAGCCGCGAAAATCGACAGACCGATGAAGGAATGGGTGAAGCCGCGATGATAGCGTGCAATGCCTAAGGGATCGCGGGAGAACGCGTCGGCGAAAACATCTACGTCAGGGAAAACTGCGCCCAGAGTGGCCGCGAAGATGGCGATGCGCGCGGTAGACTCGTTCGATCGATTGGATGAAGGCTGCTTCGCGAAAAAACTTTTGCCGATCAGCGCGCCAGCGATGCCGTGTGTGACGGGATCCATTGGGAATAAAGATTAACAGTTTATGGTGGCGGTAGAGAAGGTAGCTGAGCGCGGAGATTGGATACCTGCCAAATATGCCGGCGCTCGTGCGCTGCACCCACGGAAAACAGAGCGAAGAGACTCATCTTTATGATGCCTGCCAACGGCGAAGTGATCCGCGTGCGGACGATGTCAATTCCATTCGCGTGGTCGAGGCGCTGTTTCATCAATTCCTGTGACTGCAAAAATCGAGCCAGTGCATCCAAAGCAGATCCCTCAAAGAGTGGACGAATGATCTTCGGCGCCGGCAAACGAATGCGCGGCGGCGGTTCGACGTACCAAACGTAAAATCTCCCCATCCATCCCAGGCGAAAGGGGCCGTTGCTCAACAGGCCGTTGCGGCGAGCGTTTTCGATCGCATTGTCTATGACGGGCAAGAAGACGTGAGTGGTGTGTTCGAGGTGGAGCAGGACTTCGGCAATACACCAACTGGACGGTCTTGGGCGCCACCCGAGTTGGGCTTCGTTGAGGGATGCGCACAGTTCCTTAAGACGTTCGCTGTTTGCGTCCATTTGCTGGCGAATGTTTTCGAGTTCGGCGATAAGTGCCATTTATTTCTTATGTGATTTCGATAAGGGGAGAGCGCTTGGGGAGGACTTCGCCGATTTGCGCGGCGGGGATTTGGCGACGCTGAAGCTCGGCGCAGAGGGCGGCGGCATGTTCTGGGGCGATGGCGATGAGGAGGCCGCCGGAAGTTTGCGGATCGAAGAGGAGCGCGCGGGAATCTTCGCTGACGTTTGCCGAGAATTCCACGCAACTGGCGATGAATTCGCGATTGCTCTTTAGGCCACCAGCGAGAAAACCGCCATGGGCCGCTTCGCGCGCGCCCGGCAGAAGCGGAACCTTCGCGTGGTCGATGCGCAAAGAAACGCCGCTGCCTGCGGCCATTTCGCGCGCGTGGCCGAGGAGGCCGAAGCCGGTGATGTCAGTGACGGCGTGAATTGGGGATGACGCGCCCGCGGAGTCTGCGAATTTGTGAAGGACTTCCGCGGCATCACGATTGAGGCGCGTCATGGAAGCGATGGCTGCTTCGACGGAGCCTGCGGGGGTTTTACCCGCTTTGAGGGCCGTGGCAATGACGCCCGTCCCAATCGGTTTCGTGAGGATTAAAGCGTCGCCGCGTTTGGCGCCCACGTTGCGCCAGATACTTTTGGGGTTGATGACACCGGTGACGGCGTAGCCGAATTTCAAATCATCGTCGCGAACCGAATGTCCGCCGACGATTGTGCAGTGAGCCTCGTCCATTTTCGAGAGGCCGCCGCGTAGAATTTGTTCGAGAACGGCAGCGTCGCCGCTATCAGGAAATCCGACAATCGACAGCGCTGAAATGGGACGGCCGCCCATGGCGTAGACGTCACTGAGGGAATTGGCGGCGGCGATTTGGCCGAAGGTGAACGGATCATCGGCGATGGGCGTGAGGAAATCGACGGTCTGCACGAGCGCGAGATCGTCCGAGAGTCGATACACTCCTGCGTCGTCGCTGGTATCAAAACCAACGAGCAAATTGGGATCATTCGGCCGCGGCAAACGGCGAAGCACGGAGTCCAAAAGACCTGGACTCAGCTTGGCCGCTCAACCAGCGGCCTTGGCGGCGGACGTCAGACGCACAGGATCTGCCAAGGCGCTTCTCTCCTCACTATTCGGCTCAATCTAACTCGATGGATTATACGCTCGGTGCTGTACAAATCGGACAACCCACGCGTCGGAAGTAATTCCATTTAACGAGGGCACAACGTAACATGGTGGAACACGCATGAGCTCCAAAAACAAATGGAAGATCGGCGCCGCAATTGTGCTTCTGAGTTTGGCGATTATGCTGCCGGAGGTGGTTTCGGCAGGGTGGCACATTGTGCACGGGCGCTCAGTCGTGTTTCGTTCGTGGAAGGTGACCGTGCCATTCGAGTGGTATGCGGTGAAGAACGGCGAGGGAATGATGATCGAACGAATGACGCGGCTATCGTGGGAAAAGCCGGTGGCGACTTTTTTACCGGTTCATTTTTCGAAAACCTATCAGTTTGATTACGATGCTTTTGCCGGGGTCCAGTCAAAACTCTTGCGCGGCAGGGGCTATGCCCTCTCAGGGCAGGAAGACATTCGTATTGGCAACCAGGGCGGGCGCTGCTGGACATTTACTTCAATGACTCAGCATGACCAACAGTGGATTAACTGCGTCGCGCCGAAGGATTTGACATCCGTGGATTATATTGGCCCCTCGGCATATGCGAACGAATTTCTCTCCGTGATGGCAAACATCCAGCACGAGACGCCTGCTCGCTGATTTCCGCAATCTAAGTTAGGCTTAGTTGAAAATTCTGCGAAGAGATCCGCAATTTTAGGCTTGTGAAACCACTTGCGAGCCCGAACGAATGGGAATCGTCAGCGGCTCTTCCTGTCGGGCCGCCGAAAGCATGTGGCAATGCCCGTCGAGAATTCCGCCAGACTGAATTATCAGACACGGTGAATGGATTTCTCCGGTGACGACGCCCTTCGATTGAATCTCGACGCGTTCTTTCGCGAAGATGTTGCCGTCGAACCGGCCGGCAATGGTCACGTCGTTTGCATCGATCTGGCCTTCGACGTGGGCGTTTTCGCCAAGAAGCAGGCCTTGATCCGATGCGATGCTGCCCTTCACGTGACCATCGACGCGAAACATTCCGGCGATCTTGATTTTGCCTTCGATCGAAACGCCACGGTCAATAAAACCCGCCCACTCCGATGAACCACCGGACTTACCGCCTAGCCATTTCGCACCCACGGGACTCCTCCTCAAAAAAGCAAGTATCCCGAATTATCGCGCAATGATTAGCTGATAGAGACGGTCGAGATCACTCTCGTTGTAGAACTCGACAATGACCTGGCCGGGACGTCCTTTGGTACAGGGATTCACGGTGACACGTGTGCCGAGGACGCGCTGCAGCTCGTCGATGGCGGCGCGCGTATTGGCGTCGAGGGCGACCGGGTCGGATGCGGTGTGGTGGCGCCGAGTGTGCGTTGCGAGACGCTCGATTTGGCGAACAGTCAAGTTGCCGCGGGCGGCGCGCCTGGCTGTTTCTGTGCGCAGGGGCTGATCTTCAATTGCGAGCAGCGCACGCGCGTGACCGGCGGTGAGGCGTCCGTCTTCCACCATTTCACGAATGGAATTGTCGAGGCGCAGAAGGCGAAGCGCGTTGGCGACGGTTGCGCGTTCCTTGCCCGTGCGCTCCGCAGCCTCCTCTTGCGTCAGATGAAATTCCTGAATCAGCCGATCGAAAGCCTGCGCTTGTTCTATGGGATTGAGATCCTCGCGTTGCAGATTTTCGACGAGGGTGATTTCCATTGCTTTTTCATCTGGGACGTCTTGAATGACGACGGGCACGCGATGCATGGACACGAGTTGAGCCGCGCGCCAGCGGCGCTCACCGGCGAGCAATTGAAAACGAGGGCCGCGCCTGCGGACGACGAGCGGTTGGATAATTCCGGTGCGGCGAATGGATTGCGCCAATTCGTCGAGAGCGGATTGAGCGAAGCGCGTCCGCGGCTGATAGGGGCTCGGGTCAATCAGATCGATGTCGACTTGGAGGGGGGAGTCGGAGGAACTAGCGGCGCGAGCGGGTGCGACTGCGGTCGCAGCTTGCCCGGACGGTGCCGACGACGAAGGGCCAGCGGGGCTACTCGGCGGCGCCTGCGGCGTTGCTTCGGGCTCGCGTATCAGCGCGCTCAGTCCCCTGCCCAACGCGTTTCTGGTCATTGGAGATGACCTCCTTTGCGAGTTGAATATAGCTTTCAGCGCCTTTACTACTTATGTCGTAGAATATTATCGGCTTTCCGTGACTTGGGGCTTCTGCCAGACGGACATTCCTGGGAATCACCGTAGCGAAGACTTGTGTGCCGAAGAAGCTGCGAAGATCGGCCGAGACTTGTTTCGACAGCGTCGTGCGGTCGTCGTACATCGTCAGCAGGATGCCTTCGACAGCCAGCGACGGATTAATCGTGCGACGCAGCCTCATTAGTGTGTCGAGGAGTTCGGCGACGCCTTCCATGGCGTAGTATTCGCACTGAATGGGCACCAGAACAGAATCGCTGGCAGCGAGCGCATTGATCGTGAGCAAATCCAGCGCTGGTGGACAGTCGATGAGAATGTAATCGTAATTATCGCGAATGGACTGGACAAAGGCTTTCAGCTTGTATTCGCGAGCTTCCATACTGACCAGCTCGACTGCGGCGCCGACGAGGTTTTTGTCAGCGGGAATGATATCCAGTCCGGCCACCTGCGTTTGGATGACGATGCGCTCGGCCGGCTCGTCCAGAATTAGTGCGTTATAGATCGTGCGACGCGATGGGTCCTTCGGAAAGCCTAGGCCGCCGGTGGTGTTGCCTTGCGGATCGGAGTCAATGATGAGGGTGCGTTTTTCTTCTGCAGCAAGAGATGCGCCAAGATTAATGGCAGTCGTGGTCTTGCCGACGCCGCCTTTTTGATTTGTGATGGAGATTATTCTCCCCAACCGTCTCCCCCGCTGAATTCTGGACGCGAATTTAACAGAGCCGCGAATGAATGCGCAAGATGTTTCACGTGGAACATTCCTAGGCGTGCTGCGATAGCGAGGATTTGTTCCACGTGGAACAAACTGGCGCCGATCTTGGCCCTTCAGGCCTTCGTTTGCGGACTTCCGGACAGGATTCTTCTCTTTATTGTTCCCGGAATTGGCGCTTGCACCCAATGCCAACCAGGAATTTGAGTCGTTTTCTCGGCATCTTCAGCACCTAGCCAAAGAATGACGCGCCCGTCATGACTAATTGTGGTCCGAGACCATGACAAGAGGTCGCTGATTCTGCCCAAGGCACGGGAGGTTACAAATTCGAGCTCGTTTGGCGGAATTTTCGAGGCTTCAAAACGGACGGGGAGGACGTCTACCTCACTCAGTTGTAGTTTTCGAGCTACTTCGTTCAGGAAAGCGCACTTTTTTTTGTTCGGTTCGAGCAATGCTACACTCAAGCTAGGTCGCAAGAGCTTGATTGCCAAGCCCGGGAAACCTGCACCGGAGCCAACGTCGGCGAGTCGACCATTTGCAAAGCTCTCCAGAGACAATGCAAAAATGCTCTCGCCGAAATGAAAGCGGACGACGTCCTCTTCGTTCGAAATCGTCGTCAGGGCAATTTTCTTTCCCCAGATAGACAGTAAGTCCATATATGACTGTACCCTGTCGCAGATGTCCAAGGGTACATCCTGACAATACGGCTGCAAAAGATCCTGGATCTTGGACGCAGGGATTGTCAATTCGCGCCTCTACCCCCGCAGCGTCTTTCTCGGAAATGAAAGACGTAAATAGCGAGGGGATCTTGCCGGAGCGGGAGGAACTTCAGCGCTGCGAGTGCGACCGAGAAATCGACCGCGAAATGGATAATTATTGATGGCAATAGGCTTCCGGTCCATATTCTGGCGGCGGAAAAAATGAGCCCGACAGCGAAAGTCGTAATTAGACCTTTGCGCCCTTGATACATATGAGCCGATGAGAAAAATGCGGCCGATATGACCGCTCCGGCCAGCGCGGAACCTGAAAAAACGCCCGCAAAGACGGCTTCAACAAAGCCCCGATAGATGCATTCCTCGCAAAGAGCGACTGTAAGGACAAGCAAGAACCCGACCCATGCCTCGCTCGAAGTCCTCGGAAGTAATTTCTCGGCAAGTCTAGGCACAATGCCTCGGCTCTCACAGGGAAGAGCAGCGACGCGGCGGATGGCATAGACTTGATTGAGCACCAAGATGACGGATAAGCCCGCTGCGACAGCTAAGGAGCGCATCGGGTGCGGAAGAGCCACACCGAGGGCGGCCCAGGACAAGCGATGGGCCAGGCAACGCCACAGGATGACTGCGACGGCCGCCCACTGAAATGCGATGGTCGATAGGTAAAGCAAAATTCGCTCCGATGAAGTCAGCTCCGGACCGACCAATAGGTCCCGAATGCGGCCCAGACTTCGCCAAGGAACGACCAGGGCGAGAATTGCGAGGATCAAGATATAGTCCCAGTGCATGTTCGGCCGAGTGCATTATGCCGCGATTTTCTTCGATACGAAAAATATAAACGCGACGATTGACACTGTTCGACACGCGTCTTATCGTGTTTGCCGAGTTCACGAACATGAAGATTCTCGTCATCGGTGGTGGCGCGCGCGAACACGCGCTTGTGTGGAAATTGAGGCAGAGCCCTCAGGTGGAGCACGTCTGGTGCGCCCCCGGAAACGACGGAATCGCGCAGATCGCCGAGTGCGTCGCGGCAAATCCAGGCGACATCTCCAGCACCGCGGACATTGCAGGCAAGTTGAAGCCGGATTTGACGATAGTGGGGCCGGAACAGCCGCTGGTACTCGGAGTCGCCGACGAGTTCGCGAAACGGCGCTTGTCGATCATCGGACCGTCGCGAAACGCCGCGCAACTCGAAGGCAGCAAAATCTTTGCGAAAGAATTTATGCAGAGGCACGGGATCCCCACAGCGTCGACTTACGGCATATTTGACGCGGCGGTGGACGCTTATACGTCGCTGTGCGAGGTGGACTGGCCAGTCGTCGTGAAGGCCGATGGATTGTGCGGAGGCAAAGGCGTTCTCGTAACGTCTTCGCCGGATGAGGCGACCGCGTTCATTGAGCGACTTATGGAAACAAAGGAGTTCGGCGACGCCGGTACGCGCGTGATTATCGAAGAGGGCCTTTCCGGACCAGAAATATCGTACATGGTGCTGACAGACGGGGAGAAATTCGTTCCTTTCGCCACGTCCCGCGATTATAAACGCGCATTTGACAATGACATGGGGCCGAATACCGGTGGAATGGGTGCGATTTCCAGTGACGATCTCATCTCCGGGGAGGTAGAAAAGACGATTCAAGAAAAAGTCGTCCAGCCGACTATCCTCGGAATGGCGCGAGATGGTAAAGAATACAAAGGATTTCTGTATTTTGGGCTCATGATGACCTCGTCAGGCCCAAAGGTTTTGGAGTTTAATTGCCGGCTTGGGGATCCGGAGACAGAGGCGCTGGTTATGAGGATGAATTTCGACCTGGCTGCGCTTCTGCAAGCGGCAGTGAACGGAAATATGGAGAGCGTACCGCCAAGTTGGAGCCCTAAGGTCAGTTTATCGTTGATGTTAGCGGCGGAGGGATATCCGGGCGTGCCGAAAATTGGAGTGCCAATTTCTGGGACTGAAAAGGCAAGCGACTGTGCCATATTCCACGCCGGGACGAAGAAAGAAGGGAATGAGTACTACGTACGTAGCGGTAGAGTATTGAATATTGCGGCGGCCGCGGAGAGTGTCGGTGAGGCGCGTTCAAAGGTCTATGACGCGGCGAAGCAGATCTCTTTTGAGGGAATGCATTATCGAAGGGATATTGGTAAGGAAACAGCGAACGCGGCCAATCGAGTTGCGTAGCCATGACAGCGGACGAAATATTCCGCGACGAAACGTGTTCAAGCGATCCATTGTTGAGAATCGAGAGATTAAAAAGGAGCGTGAGTGGTGGCAGATGCGAAAGCGAAGGCGGTAGTCGGCGTCATCATGGGCTCGGATTCGGATTATCCGGTGATGGCAGAGGCCGGACGGATGCTCGCGAAATTCGGGATTGGATTTGAGGTTGAGGTGGTCTCGGCGCATCGTTCTCCGGCGCGCGCCGCAGAATATGCGGAGACAGCTGCGAAACGTGGGTTAAAAGCGATCATCGTGGGTGCAGGCGGCGCCGCGCATCTCGCCGGAGTGGTGGCGGCGCTGACAACGCTACCCGTGGTTGGAGTGCCGATGGCGGCGACGTCGCTTAACGGAATGGATTCGCTACTCGCGACGGTGCAAATGCCTGGCGGAGTTCCTGTGGCGACGATGGCGATCGGTAAGCCCGGGGCGATGAACGCGGGCATTTTTGCCGCGCAAATTCTGGGAGCATCTGACGCACAGATTTCGCGCGCCGTGGCGGAATACAAGAAGGAGTTGGCGGCCGGTGTCGCGGAAAAAAACGCGAGACTGCAGCGCGAACTAGCAGGACAAAAATAATCATGGCAGCATGGCGAGAATAGTTTTAGAGCCGACCCGGCCCCGAGGGCTTGCCTGGCGGACGACGCAGGCTCGGGGCGCCCGACGGGCGGATCTGCTCGCTGCCCGGTTTTGGAGCTTCCTCGGGCGGCGCGATGAACCATCCGATGCCTTGCTCTTTATTGATTTCCGCTTCAATCATTCGCGCGCCCGGGTGCACGATCGCGCGAAGAGAATCACGCAGAAGTGCGGCGACGCTCACCGCGGATAATTTCTCGATATCGCCATTCAGCATGGAATTGGAAGTTTCGCGCAACTCGGGTGAAGCCGATAGAGCCGCAGTGATGCGCGGATCTCCTGACGTAACCAGGGCGGAGAGATTTGCGCCAGCCGGTTGCGGTGGATAGCTGATTTCGACAAGGCCGCGCGGCTGACCTTTCTCGGGCGGCCAAAGTTGCGTGTATTGCGGTTGGAGAACGGTAGTCTGCCAGAAATCGCCTTGCTCGGGCTCCTGCTCAATCGGATATTGAACGACCCAGACTTCCGGCCCGTAATTCTGCACGTAATCTACAAGGACCATGACGAGGAGCGGCTCGTTGGGTGCGAAATTCAGATTGCCGTGTATATGATCGGCGATTGCTGTGAGGCGTTGGTGCAGGCGCCCGGCGAGTTGCTCGATATCACTCGCTTCAGCGTCCGCCTCTCCGTTAGTTCCGCCCAACGTGGGGGATTTGCGTAGGCCAGCGGGCGGCGGGAGTTGTGGCAATTCGTTATCGATGCGCGCGAGTTCGCGATGTTCGCTCGGTAACCACCAATCGGCCGCGCCCAAGAGAATTGCCACACGCTCATCAGAGAGCGGGACAACCATTGGAGGACGGGTCTCGGGTTCGATGGGATTTTCCGCGGTCGCCACAACGATGCCATCCTTGGCAACGCCAATTACGACGCGGCCGGCGCAGAGATTGGCGACGATTTCCTCGGCGCTCTCCTGATCCGGATTTTGCGCGAAGGAATACCGAGGGAAAACCGATACGGCAACGGTTAGAGCGATGAGACAAAGGGCAAATCGGCACAGTGGATAAACGGCAATTCGGCGACGCGGCATCGCATTGTGAGATGCGTGTGAAATCGAAGTCGATGCCACGGTATGTCCTGTAAGCCGGCAAAAACGATAGAAACGCTGATTCAAGTTACCATAATGGAGGGTCAGAGGGAGTCCGGAATTTCCTTGGGAGTGCGGCATGGCAACGGGCGGATAAGAGATTATCCCGACGCGCGAGTTTTGAGTAAAATCAGAAGAGGGGCTTCGCAATCATGAAACACAATGGGAAACGGCTTGAAGATATTTTGGAATCGCACGTGAAATTCACGAAGGGCGATGCGAGCGGAGTGCGCGCGGATTTATCCGGCGCGAAGCTGGCGGGCGCGAATTTGCACGGCGCGAATCTTTCGTACGCATTGCTGCGCGAGGCGAATCTGGAAGGAGCGGACCTGGGCGAGGCGCGGCTCGGGGGCGCAGATTTCAGCGGCGCCAAAATGAAACGCGCCGATTTGCGCCGCGCCGATCTGACGGAAACGATTCTGGCGGGCGCGGACTTGCGCGAAGCGCAATTGGGTGGCGTCGAGTGTTTCCGCGCGGATTTGAGCAATGCGAATTTGCGGGGCGCAAATTTACGCGCGGCTAATTTTCGCAGTACAAACATGCGCGGCGCGGACTTGCATGGCGCGGACGTGACCACGACCATCCTGCGCGAGACGGAGTTGGATGGCGTCGATCTTTCGGGCCTGGATCTGACTACAACTCTGATGCCGCGCGGCTGGAAGGCTGTGGAAAGCAAAAAGTAGCGCGTAGTCGTCCGGCAAGGATTTATTTCCTTGGATTTGTTTTGAGAATCTGGAGATAGCTCGAGAATTCCGCTAAGAGCTCGCCATCCTTGCAATTCGCAAGAATGAAAACTATTTAGGAGTGGTGTAACTTGCGGCGTCGGGGTATTCGGCGCCGACCGCAGCGCCGCGAATTGCCGGATTGCGGCGGCGGGTTTCGATGCCAAGGCGCTTGATTTTCTGGTTGAGAGTGGACAGCGGAATCTGGAAGCGTTCTGCCGCTTCTGTCTGGTTCCAATTCGAGTGCTCGAGCATGTCGATGATGATGCGACGCTCGACTTCCTCCATAATTTCAAAAAGCGAACGCGTATTCGAACGCGAACCTGGCTCGCCCGGCATGGGCGGCAGAAATTCGGCGAGATGGAGATGCACGCCGCGGACGATTTCGCGACTGCGAACGGCTTCCGGGAGCAGTTCGACGTCCATCGAATCTCCATTGGAGAGGACGATAGCGCGTTCGACCACGTTTTCAAGCTCGCGCACATTGCCCGGCCAGTCGTAATCCATCAAGACACGCATGGCCGGAAGCGAAAAATAGCGCATGGGCTTGTCATTGTCTTTGGAGAAGCGCTCGAGGAAACGCTCAACGAGGAGCGGGATGTCTTCCCTGCGGTCGCGCAGCGGAGGCAGCGCGATGTTGATCACGTTAAGGCGATGGTACAAATCCTCGCGGAAGCGCCCCGCATGCACCAGGGACATCAGATCTTCGTTTGATGCGGCAATGATGCGGACATCGACTTTGATCGTGTCCGTGCCGCCGAGACGCATGAATTCGCGTTCCTGAATAACGCGCAGGAGCTTGGCCTGCGTCTCCGGGCTGATAGTGCTTATCTCGTCGAAGAAAATCGTGCCCTGGTCGGCGACTTCGAAGAGCCCCTTCTTGGAAGCGACCGCGCTCGTGAAAGCGCCTCTCACATGGCCGAAGAGCTGGGACTCAAGCAGGTCAACTGGAATCGAACCGGTATTGACGGCGATAAACGGCTTTTCCGCGCGCGGGGAAGCAGCATGAATGGCCTTGGCGATGACTTCTTTTCCAGTGCCGCTTTCGCCGGCAATTAAAATCGTGGAGCGCGAAGGGCCCACTTGCGCCACAAGGTCAAGAACGGCGAGCATTTTTTCGCTCTTGCCTACGATGTTGGGAAAATTGTAGCGCTCTTTGAGGGCGCGTTTAAGCTGCACGTTCTCTTCGCGCAACCGGCTGCCTTCGATAGCGACCGCGACCTGGGAGAGAAGCTCGTCATTGGACCATGGCTTGGTGATGTAATCTTGCGCGCCGTTTTTGAACGCCGCGCGAGCCATGTCGATCGAGCCATAAGCGGTGATCAGAATGATGGAAAGCTGGGGATCGCGACGATGAATTTCGCGCAGCAATTCGATGCCATTGCGGTCCGGCAAACTGACATCGAGCAGGAGTAAGTCGAAAGGCTGGTCTCCCAATCGAGCCAGTCCCGCCTCGCCGGTTTCCGCTTCGGTCACCGTATAGCCTTCCGAAGAAAGCAGAGCCCGGAGGCCTTCGCGGATTTCTACCTCGTCGTCGATAACGAGGATGGAGCCCTTAGGCATGGACAGCCTTCCTTGCTATGGGAAATTCGAGGCGGAACGATGTGCCCTTTTCCGCAGTGGAGCGAACTTCCAGCTTGCCAGCGTGCTCTTTTACAATTCCATAACTGACGGAAAGCCCGAGGCCGGTGCCCCGTCCTGACGCCTTCGTGGTGAAAAAAGGATCAAAGACGCGGTGGATATTCTCTGGGCGAATGCCAACGCCAGTGTCCGTGACTTCGACTTCGACCGAACCGTTGTAGGCCGCAGTGCGAACCTCGAGCATGCCGCCGTTTGGCATGGCGTCACGTGCGTTCATGAACAGGTTCAGGAACACTTGCTGCAGGCGGGTGGTGGAGCCCAAAACGACGGGCAGTGCGTCAGTGAAGTTGCGTATCACGTTGACTCGCGCTGCTTTGAATGGATGCTGAACCAGACTCAAAGTTTCATCCAGAACTGAATTGAGGTCGACCTCGACGAATTCCGCTCCGCCTGTGCGGGAGAAATTCAGGAGGTTGTTGACGATCTCACTGGCCCGGAAGGTCTGCTTGATGATCTTGTCAATCGTCTTCTGACGCGTGTCCTCTGGCGGTATCTGTTTGCCGAGCATCTGAATGTAATTTGAAATCACGGCGAGGGGCGTGTTGACTTCGTGAGCCACGCCAGCGGCGAGCAGGCCGAGCGATGTCAGCTTCTCGTTCTGGACCATTTGCTCTTCCAGGCGAACGCGCTGCGTAATGTCGTCGAGAAGAATCAAACGACCGAGGCGCTGCCCGTTCTTGCCTACCAGCGGAGCGAAGGAAGCATTTACGACGAAACGCTGCGTGCCTGGACCGTAAAGCCGGAATTTGTAGATGCTGGCGACGTGCTCTTCGCGGGAATGAGAAGCGATTTCCGCGACCAGGTCCGCGGGAAGCGCGTCCTTCAAGGTGCGACGCACGGCTTGCTCACGCGGAATGCCTATGAGGCGTTCCATCTGCGGATTCCACGACTCGATGCAATCTTCGAGGTCGACCGTAAGCACGCCGATATTCAGCGACTCGATGATGTTCTCGTGAAACTCCTTCAAGCGCTCAATTTGCAGAGCTTTCTGCTCGAGAGAATTATAGAGACGCGCGTTTTCGATGGCGATGGCGAGGTACCCGGCAATGGTATCGAGGAGCTCGATGTCGTCGCTGGTCAGGTAATCACCATCGACGGTCTTGCCGAGGCCAAGGACCGCCACGACGTGATCGCGGAAGCGGCAGGCGATGAAATAATTCAGACCGAGCTGTTCGAGTGTGTGGCGAACAGCTTCTGTTTCGCCGGCGCCGCGCGCGGATTCAAAGAACAAGCAAGTCTGAGCGAGTGCAGGACGCTCCGCCAGATTCAAGAAACTCAGATCGAGCGGCGATTGCGCCTGCACTCCGAGCGAACGCGAGAATTGGAACGTTCCCGGCTTTTCGGGATTCTCGAGGAAAAGCGCGAGACGATCGACAAGCAATGTTTGCGAAATTCGGTCGAGAACGGAGCCGAGCAGCGGGTCGATGCGCACTTCGTTCGTGAGCGTGCGGCCGAATTCAATAAGTGTGCGGCGGTAATTCAGGCGGTCACGATAGAAGAAATGGTCGAGGCGCGCCTGCATCCAATCGCGCAGTGGTTGAAAGAGAAATGCAGCAACAACAATCGCAACCACCGTTCCGGACGCGCCGGCTGAACCCGTCGAATGAAAAAGCAGGCCAATGATCGCCACGGTGGCGAAATAGACGGCAACAATCGCGGCGGTCGCGAGCGTATAGGCGATTCCGCGCTTGAAAATAATGTCGACGTCCATCAACCGGTAGCGAATGATGGCGTAGCCGAAGCACAATGGGATAAGGACCAGGGAAAATGCGGATGCCGTCATCCATCCCGAGGGGATGATGCCCGCGAAGATTGGAACAATATAAAATGCGAGGAATGGCACCACGCCGACGAAGGTGCCAAAGGTGACCCACTTCAATTGTTGCCGCAGCAAGCCGGTGGGCGCGCGCAGATAGCTGAGCAGAAAAATTACGCCCGCCGCCAGAAAGTACGCGCCCCAGTACGTGAGCTCGATTTGATCGAGACGGAAACGGCTCTCGATCGAGGGCATCAAGTCGAGCGCGGCGGTGGCTACGCTCACGTGCAAGAAAAGCAGCGCGGCAGGCACGGCGTAAACGGCGGCAAGCCAGAATTTCAGATTGCGGACGCGGCGCTCCGGAAAGACCAGCGCGAAATGCACAAAAAGTGCAGCTTGCAGCAAAAGGGCAACGACGTTTGACCAGTAGATCGTCCAGTCAAACGAGTTCAGTTTGCCGCTGTAACGGAACGCGTAAAAGATGAAAGACACGAGGCAGAAAATATAGAAATGTACGGCCCGTGGCGCCGTCCACCGGCGGAGAAAAATAAATACGCCGATGAAAAGATAGAGCAGCGACAGAATCCCAAAGCAATTCCAAATCACCGTGGGCTTTTCCGCAGGCGCGGTGAGGACGTTGGCCTGGAACGAAACTCCATCGCGAGTAAGCTGATACGGCACGTTCGACCATATGCCGGCACGCGAAAGTTGACGCGTGACTTGCGTGGCGCGTCGCACGGGAACGCCGTCCACCGCCGAAACAACGTCGCCAGGCTGGATTCCGGCCTTGGCAGCCGGGGAAGCAGGTTTGACCCGCCAGGCTTGGACTCCGGAAGGGCCGTCCAACCACGCAACGCCATCATCGGGCATAGCGAAATGCGAGCGCTGGACGAAGTTCAGACAGCCGAAGACGAAGGCTGTCAGCGTGAGTACCGCCAACAGTGCCGCTGCCAATCGCATTCGCAAACTGTCATTCATCGGCGATGCCTAAACCCAAGCACAGATACACCACCCCGGTGAAACTCGTGCACGTCGGGTTCCAGAAGATGGGATTTTGCGGGGTTCATAAGATGCTCAGAATCAGGTCAGTAGAGGAAGCTCTTTGCTCCGCTAGGCCTTGGTTCCATATTTCGGGAGACGTGATACCAAATCTAGTACCATTCCGTGCAGCTCAGAACTGGACGCTGATGCCGCCACGGAATGTCCGATAGGCCGCTACCATCACAATTTGGCCGTCTCGAGTTGTCATCGGGACGTATCCCTGAGCCAAGAGGTTCCCGAAGTCGGCCATGGCTCGCATGCGGTGCAAGCAAGGAATGGGCTGGTTGATTACCAGATTAAGATAGGGATCCAAGCGGAAGAACGCCTCGCCGTATTCATCTTGCCGAGAAACGACCAAGCCATTGATCCATTTGTAGCCTGTGGTGAGCTGGGTTCCTAGAACTGGAATTCGGGAGGAAACTGAGCCTGCAATGCTGTGACGATATTGGGTGCTTAGAGCATCGCGTAGGCTGCCGTCTGGCTGCGAATTCGCCACTGGAGCGAGTGCCCCAGCCCAAGCATAGACGACGGTTGCCGAAAGATCCTTCGAAAACTTTTGCTGATAAGCAGCGCGAGCACCCCAGGAATCGGAAGTCCCCGCATCGTACGCGAAACCATCCGTGAAGAAATCCTGGAGGAAGTTGGCATTGTCGATCACATTGCCCTGACCGAAAACAGCCGTGTCGTTCGAGCGATCATGGAATCCCGCAAGCATTAGGCGGCTGTGATGCGCAAAAAGGCGCTCTACGGCAAGCTCTTCGTGCCAGCCGTCCTCAAGCACGGGTCGCCCATCACGGAAAAGCATCGTGGGGAACGCATCGAGAGAATCCAGCGCGGATTCGAGTGGCGCGGTAGCTTCAGGACTCGCCTCCGGCCATGGGCGCGAGGCAAGCAAAAGAGAAGCCTGCCACTCAGGAGAAATGCGAACAGCCAATTCGGCGCGAGGCCGAAGACCGGTGGTCGTTTCGCTTCCCAGGCTGGTCAGCAAATATTCGGCCCCGTAGCGAAGCGTAACCGCGTCGCTCAGAGCGAGAACACCGGTCTGGTCCAGGCGCATGCCCCGGAACATCGGGCCATCGGCACCCAGGCGGGACTGGCGCACGACGAGACTGGTAGAAGGACCTTCCTTCCCGTTACCTTCAGGCAGCCAAAGAGTGGCAAAGCCGCCGCTGGTGGCTTGGCTTTCGTAACTGACCTGACCAGCAACAAGAAGCTGGCCAGTAGCGCCAATGCCTTCGTCGAAGGCAAAAGACGTGGCGGGAGAGTCGGAAAAACCGGTGGCTGATCCTGGACGCATGCCAGACGTGAAATCGATGCGGCTGCGGAGCTGGCGACTGGAAGATGCTGCTTCACTCGTCGATTCCTGATCTTGTGCTAGAACAAGTCGTCCATTCTGCCAGCGCAAAATGGGACGTGTGATTGCCGATGAGCGCAGTACCCAGCCCCATTCGGCCTCGTCCGGTTTTTCATTCGGGCGGCGGTGCAAGTCATTTAGTCCCGTGAATAGCGAGCCAAGCTCAATCTGCAAACTGGTGGTGCGGCTGCTTGTGACAGGCACGCTCGGCTGAAGGGAGGGCAGGAACCCCGCGAGCGTGACGCTTACGGAGTAAATACCCGGCAGAAGCGCCGCCGTAGCGAAGCGTCCGCGCTCGTTGGTGAGCAAGCGCACGGAAGTCGAGCTCGGCGATCTCGCCGTGACGACAACCGTAGCGCCCATTTGTGGCACGCCGCTTGGATCGAGCACAACGCCGGCGATTTTTCCCGTCTGGGATTCCGCGGCGACCGGAGACGCAACGCCAGCGAATAATCCGAGGATCAAAATCAACGCGCCAAAAAGTCGAGAGCTCATATTGCTTTTTCCTCCCGTCATCATTTCGAGGGAGCCCGAACCGTGAAATTCGCCGATGGAGAAATTGTCTGCTTATCGTCGTTGTCGGTGATCTGAATCTGGAGTTTATAGCTCCCCGGCGCCAGTGATTTGAGGTCGAGGGCCTTCTCAATCCAGATTTCTTCGCCGTGCTGATTGTATTGCCGTGAGTTTTCCGAGAATTTCACGACCGGAGCGTTGCTTTCATTCAATACCTGATACTGGATGGTGGCATCACCCTCATGGGTTTTGGGATCAACCTTGAGATTGTAGACTTGCAGGAAAATGCCCATCTGTCCGCCTTCGTCGAAGATAGCATTGAGCTTCGGACGAACCTTAAGATCTCCGAGGACAAATTCTCCCAGGCCGATATCGCGCGAAGAAACCTTTTGAATTTCGTCCGCCAGGATAAGGGAGCTGGCGCCGAGTTGATCGTCCTGGAAGCGGGGAACGACCAAACGAGTGTTGATCACGCCCAGATTGCCGCTGTTGGTATCTTTCAGAACAACGTCGAGCCGATAAAGACCGGGACGCAGAGGCAGCGCCTTCTGGTAAACGTTGTACCCCTTCAAATATTGCTGCATGAGCGAGTCTGGCGTATCGGCCGAGACAGTGTCTTCGAACGTCTGCACTACGCGCCCGCTGACACTGGTTACGCGCGCGAACAGGTGTAGCGTGGCGATCTGCACGCCGTTCTTATCCTGGAAGCTCATGTCCTTGTTGGGAATCTGAATGGTTATTGGAACGAGATCTGTGTCGTCGGTGATGCGCAAGAAATCGGAATGGCAGTCAAAGTGGATTTGGTTCGCGGTCATCCGCGTATCCACCACTTCCTCGAGATCTTTGAATTTGACGGGAGGAGGCGTCTGAATCTTGGCATAGAGATCCAGGCGGCTAAATTCGTTCTGGCTTTCGAGTTGCCCACCGAGCGGCTGCGCGTCATGAGTGCCATCGGTATTCTGGAAGCGCTGCGTTTTGGAAGCCATGCCCATGGCTTCCATCTGGGTCAAGCCAGCCCCAGGGACATACAGCAAGGCGTCTTTCTCGCTAGGATCCATGGTCAAGTGATACTCACCGCTGCCGGAGGGATCCACGAATTCTATTTCGACGTTTTCACCGATACCTGGCAGATAGCGGTAGCGCCAATCTTCAAATGGGTAGGTTGAGGTTTCGCCGCCGCCTTCCTCGAAAGGTCGATTGTAAGGTCCGCCAGCGGGGTGAGAATCTGTTTCATCAGGCTTGCCCCACATGATGTAAATGCGGCCGCGATCGGTCTTCCAACCGGGGATTCCAGAGGAGTAATGCTCATTGGTATAAGCGATGCGCCGGTAGTACTCTTCTTTGTAAGTATTTTCGGCGGATTCAGGGTCCGGATTGCGGCGCTGCCAGAAATTCTCGATGAAATTTTCGCGCTCTTCGTTCGTCTCGAGATGCAGGAAAGCGGAACGTTCTTCGGAAGTGATGATGTACGAAACGGGACCATTAAGCCACTGGCGGTAGACGGGGAGCAACTCCTGTTCGAGGCTCTTCTGTTTCTTCTTTTTTGCTTTTTCCAGTTGTTTGGCTGAGTTATCCTGGTCTTGGTCCTGCTGTTGCGAATCCTGAGCGCGCGCAACTGAAGCGATAAAAAGGAACGCGCACGCAACCGCGAGTATCGACACTCCTAGGCTTCGCTTCATAGCTGGGTTCCCCCGAACAGTGGAATTCTAGTCTCCCTGCAAGCACCCGTCAAGCTAACTTATGCCGCTAGTAAGGCTTACGATTCGGATTCGTCGAGGCTGCTCAAAGGTTGCCTGTTCATTTTTCAAAGCTGGCACTCTTGCTACCTTCCTGTCGATTTTCTTAACGCCTGACTCAACGAAATGCTGAATGGTGGCGTCTAAGGACTAGGAAGATCTAAAAAGTGAGCGTTTTGAACTTTGGGCAATGTCGATTAGTATAGAGGCCCAAGGACACAGACGCCAAGAATCAGATTGAGAGAATAAAGCCGCCGGGGTGCCGGGCGCGACGAAACTTTTCGTCTCTCCATGGCGTATTAATGTGAGGATATGGAATTCTGCTCGTTAAGGGTCGGATTCGCAGGGATAATGCTATGAAAACGTGGAAAAAAGTAGCTTTGATCGTTGGCGTTGCCGTAGTGCTCCTCATCATCGTGGTGGTGAGCATCAAGCAAGCGAACAAGGGTGTGGTCACTGTGCAAACGGGGGAGGTGGCCAAACAGAGCATTACCTCGCTTGTGACAGCCTCCGGGGAGATACGTCCACAGGATTATACGAACGTCCTGGGACAAGGATTTGGGAAGATCACCGATATCGACGTAAAAGAGGGCGATATCGTCAAGAGGGGTGACGTTCTGTTGCGCGTGGAAAGTATTCAGCCAGCGGCAGACGTTAAGGCGCAGCAAGCCAACCTACAGGCGATGCAAGCCGGGGTACAATCCGCCGCAGCGAACGATACGTCGACACAGGCCGATGTTGCGCAGGCCCAGGCGAACCTCGATAAAGCGGAACAGGACTGGAAGCGCGGGCAGAGTTTGTACAAAGAAGGATTGATCCCGAAACAGGATTTCGATGCCTTGCAGGCTACGCACGATGCCGATGTCGCTGCTCTTGCAGCGAGCAAGGCGCGCTCGCAACAGGCCCGCGCCCTGCTTGCGCAATCGGGGTTTCAGCAACAGCAATCTGCGGCAACGCTGATTCACCAACGCGATGTCTTGAACAAAACAACCTACGAAGCCCCCATCAGCGGTATTGTCACGTATGTCCCGGTTAAAGTCGGCGAAAACGTAGTTCCAGGCATCCAGAATGCCGAAGGCAGCTTCTTGCTGACCCTCTCCGACATGGCGGTGGTAAATGCGGAAGTAATGGTCGACGAGACCGACATCCCCAACGTAAAGGTTGGCCAATCAGCCGACGTTACGATCGACGCCTATCCAGGCCAAATCTTTAAGGGGCATGTGGCGGACGTGGGAGAAGAAGCCATTCTGCGCACTTCGGGATTGGCGACGACCCAGCAAACTTCCGCGAACAGCCAAGAGGCGCGCGACTTCAAAGTGCACGTTAGACTCGACAACCCGCCCAAGCAGACGCGGCCCGGACTATCATGCACTGCGAAGATCCAGACGGCGCACCGAGCCGATGTACTGACCATTCCAATTCAAGCGTTGGCTATGCGCTCGCATGAAGAACTGAAAGCGGACGAGGAGAAGAACAATAAGGAATCTGGAGTAACGCTGGCGGCAGCAAAGCCAGCAACGAATCCGGATGGAACGCCCGCCAATGATGACGTGCAGGGTGTGTTCGTGGTGCGCGCCAGCAAGGCCGTATTTGTTACGGTGCAAACGGGAATCACGGGTATAACGGACATCGAGGTGACCAGCGGGCTGAAAGCCGGCGACGTGATTGTCACCGGAAGCTACAAGGCGTTGCGCACGTTGCGCTCTGGCACCGCGATTAAGGTGGACAACTCCATCCCGGTGGTCACGGATCAATCAGCATCGTAAACGACGAATCGCAGATCTGAAAACAGGGAATTCGAGGAGCCATAATTTAATGGTGGTCGGAGAAGTCACATCTTCGCAGTCGTTCCGCCAGGATCTGATCGATACGGGCCTGGTGATCTGCACCGAAGACCTGTGGAAGACCTATGAAATGGGCTCCGAGCAGGTGCACGCGCTTCGCGGCGTGAACGTTGAGATTCGCAAAGGCGAATACGCCGCCATCATGGGGCCATCGGGTTCAGGCAAATCAACACTGATGAACTTGATCGGTTGCCTCGATTCACCGTCCAAGGGAAGCTACTGGCTCGCTGGCCGCCTGGTAAGCGATCTTGACGACGATGAGCTGGCCTATATTCGTAACAAAGAAATCGGATTCGTGTTTCAGACGTTCAATCTCCTGCCGCGCGCGACGGCGCTCCATAACGTCGAACTGCCGATGATTTATAACGGTACGCCATCGGAAGAACGGCAGGACCGCGCTCGCAAAGCTCTCGCGCAGGTTGAACTCACCGAACGCATGATGCACAAACCGAATGAACTCTCCGGCGGCCAGCGGCAACGCGTCGCGATTGCGCGCGCTTTGGTCAACAATCCTTCAATCCTCTTGGCCGACGAGCCGACCGGAAACCTCGATTCGCAGACTGGCGAGGAAATTATGGCTCTTTTTGCGCGGCTTCATCGCGAAGGCAACACCATCATCCTGGTGACCCACGAACCGGACATCGCGCAGCATGCCCACCGCGTGATCCGCCTCCGTGACGGCAAAGTCGAAAAAGACGAGCGCATCAAGTAGCGACGCTGGCCTTCCCAGACGACCCCTCCCTGAAGGCAACCCTTGGATGAAATCATGGTTCAGTTCTCTATCATCGGGAAACAATACATTCTTGCTGGTACAGCTTGATTCGCAAAGGACGCCGAATCCAATGAGGACATTATCGAGGTTCAACGCAGCTTTGACAGCGTTCATTTTTATCGCAGGAGCCGCGTGCGTGCAGGCGCAGTCCACCCAAAAGCCCACGCCGCCAACGCAAGAGGAGATGGAACAAGCAGTCGCCGAAGCTGCGCAACCAGGGCCGATTCATGCGCAATTGATGAAACGCGCGGGGAAGTACACAACGACGATGACATTCTCGGCACCTGGCACCGAACCGCAAGAATCGACGGGAACCGCAACGCTGAAGCCCATCCTCGGCGGGCGTTTTCTCGAAGAAGAAAATTCTGGTGAGTCGTTGGGCCAGCCGTCGGCGGGGCTGCGGCTATACGGATACAACAACGGCTCAAAGCAATATGAAGCGATCTGGATTTACAACGGCTCCACGGCCTTTCTTGTGCTCGACGGTTCTAGCGACGATAGCGGCAAAACCGTCCGGTACACGGGCGCATTCATCGGCCCCGATGGTTCTAAGCAGACGCTGCGCGTAATCGTCGAACAGCAGGACGCGGATCATTTTGTGGTGCGCTTGCTCGGCGAAGGGCCGGGAGGAGCGACTTCGACACTCGCAACCACTTACACGCGGATCACAGCACAGACCAGAAAGTAGTCGCGCCGTACCGCGTTGATGGCCTTCATTAAAATTAATAGGCTGCTCAGTTGCCGGACGACAACGCCTTGATGTAGCGATAAAAGAAATCGACTCCCTGATAAAACGAAGTCTCGAGAATGCGTTCGTCACGTCCATGCGCGCGCACATCGTCCATATCGATGAAAACGCCAGAAACGCCATACGTCGGAATTCCTGCCGCGCGCAGGCGATAACCATCGCTCGCGCCCGTATCCATCACCGGCACTACGGGAACGCCCGGCCAAACGGCCTTCACGGCCTGCTCCGTAGTTTGCAGGACGGCTTTGCGCAACGGCGACGCGGGACTGTTGTGCGGGGGCGCGACCGGCGTGACCTTTATCTGCGCGTCATCCAGAACTCTGACGAGCGTCTTCTCCGTTTCCTCTTGAGTGCCGCCCGGCAGAATGCGGCAATTCACGATAGCGCGTGCGTCTTGAGGCAGGGCGTTGTTTGCATGCCCCGCATCGAGGCGAGTGGCCACGCACGTGGTACGCAGCAGCGCGTTGTAATAGGGCGACGCTGAGAGCAAATCAATCGCGGCGCGATCGGGAGGATTCTTCGCGGCGCCTTCCATTTCCTTCGAAAGCGGACCGCGATCGATGATCGCCATACGCTCGAAGAATGCGCGAGTCGTTTCATTCAGTTGCACGGGGAATGCATATTTCGACAGGCGCACGAGGCCGTTTGCCAGGTGGTAGATCGCATTGTCGGGCACCGGCAACGAACTGTGGCCGCCTTTGTTTTGCACCTGAAGTTGAAAATCAGCGTAGATTTTCTCGCTCGTCTGGATTGACGCTAGCAGGGGCTTGCCGTTTTTGAGCTGAAAATCGCCGCCGTCCGTGTTGATGCAATATTCGGCGTCGATCAGGTCGCGATGCTTTTCGAGCAGCCACGACACCCCGTTGAAATCACCGCCCTCTTCGTCTGATGTGAGCGCCAGGATTAAGTCGCGATCGGGCTTGTAGCCTTCCTGCTTCAAACGAATAAAATTCGTAACCAGAATCGCGTCGCCATCTTTCACGTCGCTTGTGCCGCGCCCGTAGAAGAAGCCATCCTTCTCAGTGAGCTTGAATGGGTCGATAGACCAGTCAGCGCGATTCGCTTCCACAACGTCCAGATGCGCGAGGAACAGAATCGGCTTGCGCGCGCCACTGCCATGAATTCGCGCAACGATGTTGCCATGCCGAGCATCCTGGCCCAGAACGACCACGTCGCTCGCCGGAAATCCCGCAGCGCGCAACCGCGTCGCCATTTCGTCGGCCGCGGTGGTCATGTTGCCGATCGATTCCGTGGTGTTGGTTTCGATAAGCTGTTTGTAAATGTCGTGCGCGAGTTTGTTGACGTCGTTGCTTTGCTGCGCGCGCAGGAATGCCGTGGGCGAGAGCGCTATCGCGAAAACTAAAGTCATCGTGCGGAATTTCATTACGGGTCTCCGGTTCTATTTTGCGAGATGGAGGCTAACAGAAGTTGCCTTCCCGCGCCAAGTTTCCGTGGCTGCGAGTTATCGTGTCGCTTGCATTGATTTGCTTTCGAAGCTATAGTCCCGCGCCAATCGGAGGTTGCCAGCCATGACAAAGAAGGTTCTCCTCGGCGCTTTGGTGGGCGGTATTGTCGTGTTTATCGTGGGCGCGCTCCTGCACACGGTGTTGGGATTGGGAGAGGTTGGCGTAAAAGCGTTGCCGCAGGAAGAAACTGTGCTTTCTGCGATGCGCGCGGCGATTCCGGCGTCGGGATTCTACATTTTCCCCGCGCCGAACATGACGCCAGGGCGGACGAAAGAGCAACAGCAAGCGGACATGAACGCCTACACAGCAAAATATCAGCAAGGCCCATCGGGGATTTTGGTGTACAGCACTGGCAGCGGTGTAGGGCTGAATTACGGGAAGCTGCTCGGGGGCGAATTCGTGATCGATGTCGTTAGCGCGTTTTTCCTTGCCTGCATTCTGGCGATGGGCGCGGGCGGAGTGAGTTCGTATTGGAAGCGCGTGTTCGCCGTGACGCTCGCCAGCCTTTTCGCGGCCGTATTCCTGGGCCTCGAATATTGGAACTGGTACAACTTCCCAACGACCTACACGTGCGCGTACATCTTGAACGGCGTCCTCGATTGGTTTTTCGCCGGACTCGCCATGGCGGCTATCGTGAAGCAGCCCAGTCCTGCACGATAGAGGTGAGTTCAGGGTAGTTCGCATAAGAGTTGCGAACGCGTATTACGCCATCTTCGAAGTAATCTCCGTTGCCTCACGCGCGATGAGGCAACCATGCCACTCGTTCTTCCACTTTTGACTATAGGAATTCGTTACCTCATTTAGCGAAACGTCCGCCGCGCAGCCCAGAGTCCCCGCACTTCGGCAAAAAGGCGCCAAGCAACGCAAGCTCCGGAAGCTGGTCAGAGAAGTCGACAACACCTTATTTTTCAAGGAATTGCCAAGTCATAAAATCGTCTGAGGCTCGTCCTTTGACGCTGGGTCGATTTCCGTTTATTCCGGCTCATGGAATCTGCAGAAGCCGCTTTGAGGAGGCTCGACCAATGAACAAGACAGTGAGCAACACTATCGCGAAGTTTCTTCGTCGGGCCACGTTGGCGATCGTTTGCAGCGTTTTTGCAGTGAGCGCAGCCTACGGCCAAAACGGCGGCGGATCGGGCGGAAGCAGCGGGCAGTGCTCAGTGTCGCAGATTCGGCTACGGATCGTGACGGGCGGCGACGACTTGCGCGGCGGCAAGGACAACTTGAACATCCAAATTCTTTTTGCAGGTGGCAGGGCTCCCCAAGTTGCGCTGAACGTTAATAAGAGCCAGAACTGGCCGAACAATAGCACCAACACCGTGGACATTCCGCTCAACCAACCCGTGCCTCCGAACCAGATTATAGGACTCAGGTTGATTCACATCGCCGACGGTGGTTTTGACTTCAATAGCCTTCCGAGCGTGCTTACTCCCGCAGCGCCATGGGAGATACCTCAAGCGTTCCTAAGCCCAGACAATTGGGACATGTCCCTCCTACAGGTCGCCGCCATTGGAAATGGCGTGGGCGCGCGCATTGCAGCACACGGGTTCGATCGCTTTACAGGCAGTAACCCAATGCTTACCGTCGCAACACACGTGCCAGCCAATGCGTGCGGCTCCGGCAGGCCAGCAGGTAATAGCGGCGGCGGTTCCGGCGTCACGGGATCTGGGCTGAACCCTGCTCTGAATCCCGGCGGATCCGGCCTGCATTCGGTTACAGGCGGCACTGGTGCGGGTTCGCGGTACGGACGCAACGTGACCGGAATAGTTCCTGGTCCACCGATGCAAGGCGGCACGCAACCGTGGCAGAACAACAGGATAGTTACGCAGGCACTGGCGCGAGCCATTCCAATTGGACCGAAGCCGAGCGCTCCGAGCGGACCTGGCAACGGCTCCAACAGCACGATCATCGCGATACTACGACAGCAAAGTGCAGCAGCCCGGCCCTTGCTTTTGCCCGCATTCACGGGCGGAGTGCGAACAGTCGCAGCGCCAACGGGAGCACCAACAGGCGGGACTTTGCTAGCGGGCGGGGCAAATCAAAATCCCACATTGCTTAACGGGCCAGGCGGGGCAAGCCAAAGCGGAACGATGCTCAACGGGGGCAGCGCAAGAGCGGATGATTTGAATCCTCAGCCGTACCCGCCGAAGGGCTCAGCGACGCAGGTCGGGCCGAGCCAGACGATGTCGGCGCAAGGCAGCACGCCAATCGGAACAGCCGCCGGATCACAGGCGACTGCATTGACACCTAGCGGCCCGCAGCGCCAGCAACCGCCGACGGGAGGACAACCTCCGACGCCGTCGATTATGACGCGAGCCGCTACCGCAAAACAGGCGCAGACACAACTTTGCCTCAATGGAATCGGTACCGTTGATGGTCAAAAATCCGGCGTGTACTTCAGCCCCATCGCCGGAGCCGAAGGCACCTTCGTGATTCAAGGCTGCGGGTTTGGAACAACACCCGGCCAAGTGTATTTGAGCGGAGTGCACTACCCCAGCGGCCCGGCTATGTACCATCCGATGGGCGTTGCGCTGGGACAAGTTAGTTTTCAGATCCCAGCGAACGGCTGGGGCGACCGGCAAATCGTTGCGCAGATTGATCCCAACGCTGGCGGTCTTTATGACACGAACAACGTGACGCTGGTAGTGAAGACGGCGAGCGGGCAACTGTATCAGGCGACCGGCTTCAATTTCGCCGCAGCGTATGATTTTCAAACGCTGAGTACCGTTCCGCAATCGCCCAGTGCAGTCACGCTGCAGTTGGCGAAAGTTAACGATTCGACGGGCAGCTCTATTCTCCCGATATATGAGACGCCCTGGATATACAGCACACCACAGCACACGCTCGGGGTCGACCGGAACCTAGTTAGCTTCACGCTCCCAGGCTCGTACACCTTTCCGGGCGGCACGGACACCTATCAGTTCCACTTTGCGCAGGGATTTCGTCTGGCTAACAACGGTGTGCAGCTGTACCACTCAGACCTAACCGCTGCGAGTTGCCAGTCATCACCGAACGGACAATTCTCAACGAGTGGGAATTGGGCGGTTAACTACACTTCTCCGACATCGGTTCAAATCTCCTGGCAGGAGCAGGGTTGCTGGCCGACGAGCAATCCGGGGAGTGCGCTCGATTATGCGAGCGTCTCTGCTTACAGCTTATGGATAACCGTGTGGGGTCCGCGCGGCGTGAGCCCGTGGTGATTGAACCACAATCGGCAAGCGCGCAAGGACGAATCGGGGAACGGACGGTAGTGGAGCGAGAGGAGATTTGATCATGAAGAAGACAAGAAGCCTGCTGCTGTTTGCGGTGCTGGTTCTGAGCAGCACGGCATTTTGCCGAGCTTCGTCGGCGCAGCAAACGCAAAAGCCACTGACGAACGCGGGCGTGATCAAGATGGTGAAGGCAAAACTATCGGAATCGGTCGTCGTGGCGACGATTCAATCGAGCCCTGCCAATTTCGACATTTCGCCGGACGGGCTGATTGCGCTGCAGAAAGCCGGCGTCACACAAAACGAAATGGACGCAATCGTGGCCGCGCAAAAGGCTGCGCACGGAAGCTCAGCCACTGCTGCTCCAACCAATGCTGATGCCGGGGGCGCGAGTCCGGCGCCCGCTGCTGCGCCGGGACCCAGATGGCAGATGCCGTCGGTGACGGTTCTGGAGAGTGGTGGCGCGCAAGCGCTGCCGTTGGAGAAAACACAATTGGCGGAGACGAAGGCAAAGCCGACATCCATGACCGGTTTGGCTGGCGATTCCGCAGTGACGCAAGGAATTCAAGCCGGTGTCAACGATGCAACGTGGGGCGCAGCGTCGCACATGAACTCGGCCGTCGGTGGCTCGGCCGTGCAGCAGAGTGGCAGCATTTTGGGAGGAATGCTCGGTTCGCGGAAGCCGACCGTCACGTACGTGTGGGGCGTGCCGGGCCCCGCGTCGTCGAACGTGCTGCAAACGACCACGCCGAAGTTTTCCGTGAGCTTCGCAAAAGCCCCCGGCGTGAATCCGGACGACTTCGCGCCGGAGATTGTGAAGTTGACGCCCGCGCAGAATACCTGTCGTTTGGTGGGCGCGACAACAGGCAAAGAAGACGTCCGTTCACACGATGCCGCGGACTGGGAAATCTATTCGTCATTTGTGGAGGAGCGCGTCGCCGTGACCTTGCAAAAAACAAACGCAGGCGAATACGAGATGTCTCCGCAATCGGCGCTGTTGCCGGGCGAGTATGCGGTGGTGCTGCGGCCGATTTCGAAAAACGAGAAATTTTCGGGCGGAGACGTGGCGCGCGGGCAGGGTCCCGGGCTCATGTTCGACACGCTCTGGTCGTTCCGGGTCTCCGACGACGCGCAGTAGTGCATGAAGGCAAGTGAGCACGCCATGAAATCACGAGAGAGCAACAGCGACCGGCGCAAATGATGAAACGAAACTATGCAGTGAAGAGCGCTGCGGTGATTGCGGCTGCCATTTTGTGCGGCGGTTTCGCGGCGGCGAATGTGGATCTGAAGCCGGGCAAGTACGCGCTGACGATTACGTATGAAGTACAAAACCAGAGGCAGAACGAATCGCGGAGCGACACACGTTGCATCACGCTGCGCGATTTGGACAATCCGGAGAGAATTTTCAGTGACCGGGTGACTGCGCGGCCGAAACAAGAAGAGTCCTGTTCCGTGAAACAACTCAGAAGCATTGGCGGAAAGATTTCGTACGATGCGGAGTGCTCGAACCGGATGGTGCATGTCGAAGGAAATTTGAACGGCACGGAATTCTCAGTGGTGAGAACGGTGAAGCCAAAGGCGAGCCAAGGAGTGTCTCTGAAGTTCACGGTAAGGGGAAGACGGACGGGAGACTGCGTGACGCCGGACAACACCAGTGAGCGTTAATGAGCAACGAGGGCGCCAGGAAGTCTGCGGAGTGAAGGAGCGCCGATGGAACGACGCGAATTTCGTTTTGCGCGGCAGGCAATGTGGATTGCGATGGGAGCAATGCTGGCCATGACGTCAGGATGCAATCTCGGATCGCAGAGCAAGGCCGAGGAAAGTTCCGCAACTGCTGTTCCCGTGATACAGGCGAACAGATTCAATCCGACGGGCGCGAGCGTCTGTCTGCAGCAAATGATCAAGAATCCGCCGGGGCCGTTCCATGTGTCGTTCGCCGAGAAATCGTCGGCGCAGGATGCTTCGAGCGTTGAAGCGGACGTCACGCCGGCCACCATTGACTATACGAAACATGACACGAGCGCTGGACAAACGTCCACCGATACCAAACATCTGGCGCGGGCGCAGGTCACGGAAATGGAAGTTGATTTTGACCTGATGAGGTCCGTGCCGTGGCATGGGGAACTGGTAGCGGCGCAGGACGCCGCGAAGTCCGCCGGCACGGGAAACGTCAACGGCTACAGCGCAATTAAGTACTCGATCGATACGGCGAATGAGCCCGCCGCGCAAAAGGCCACGTTCCTTTCGCTGATGGCGGTGAAGGACTACAAGATCGTCGGTTCCGCCTGGGTGACGACCGACACGGGCTGCCTGGTGAAATACGCAATTGATCTTGAGCAGGATGAGAAAAACGGCAGCGTCAAGAAAACACATTTCGAGGGCAACGTCACGAAACGTGAATAAACGCGAGTTCAAGTACAAGGCCAGGATTGAGAAAGATTAACGACGAAACGAAAGGAGTTTTGACATGGCGAATTGTGCGAAGTGCGGCGCGGCAATAGCGGAAGACAGCGCGTTCTGCGGAGCGTGTGGTGCGCGGTGCGGTGTCGGTCACAGCAACTCCGGCGGTAGCGCCGCTAGCAACGCGGTTTCCAGCGGGACATCAATGGGGACAGCAACGGCCACAGCCAGCGCGCCAGGGCTGACCATGAATATGGCGGCAGCTCTGTCGTATGCGCTGGGAGCGATTACCGGAGTGCTGTTTCTGGCGCTGGAGCCTTACAAGAACAACCGCTTTGTGCGCTTTCACGCGATTCAATCGATCATTTTCAGCGTGGCATGCGTGGCTGTCGCGATTGTGTGGAGCATCATTGTCGGAATTTTGGTGAGCATCGCGGGGTTCTGGGTGCTGACCGTGGATTTGCCGCTGCACTGGCTGTTTGGTCTGGGGATTTTCGTGCTGTGGCTGTTCCTGATGTTCCAGGCGTACAGCGAACGCGAATATCGCATTCCGTGGATTGGAGATATTGCCGCAAAGCAAGTCAAGTAGATGACGGCTCGAATTGCGGCTTTTTTTTGAGGAGGCGACGATGAGGCGCCCAAGAAACAGAATCGCGAGTCTGCGGCTGGCTGTAACGCTGTTGGCAGCTCTGGCGTGGCTGTCATCGTGTGCGAAAAAGAGCGCGCCAGGTCCATCGGGCGAGGCTTCTGGCGGCGCGTCGCTTGCAGGCACACCGGCGCAGTTCTACACGCCGCGCGACGCTCTGTACGAGGTGAAGTACACCCCCAACACGGTGCGAGTTGATTTGCCCACGGTTCAAAAGACCCTTCGTGCCGTCAGTCCCGACGGAAACGCTTTGGTGTTTGACTCGTCTGATCCGCGCCTCCAGGGCTTGACGGCGGGAAAGGTGCTCTTTCTGGAACATCTGGGGGTTCGACGAGTTATTGATGTGGAGAAGCAGGGCTCGCAAGTTGGGCTGATAACGGATGCCGCTTCGCTTTCCGATTTCATCCAGGACGGCCACATAAAATTCACCGCGCCTATGAATAGGATCCCCTCTCATGCCGAGATTTTTCCCCCGCGTGATGCTGGCAGCCTGATGGAAAGGCTGGGGGCTTTGCTTCTCGAGCCGCGTCTCGCGTATGCAGACACGCCAAATAAAGGGTCAGTCGGTCTCCACGCGCAGGGCAAGGTTGATGATTGGGAGTTTGAGGCGAGCGCGACCCGGAAGAGCAACGGCGTCAATATGTCCCTTTCGGCCACGAAGGATCTGGGAGGCCTGAAAGCGAAAGTCACCGCCTCGGGAGACGTCAGCGGAGTTTCATCGTCATTCGACGCGACAGCGGACTTCCGCCACAAATGGCGGCAGCGATAAATCCCACTCCCCATGCGTACAAGAGTTGCGTCAAGCCGGAGCAGTTGTCCAAAGATCAGTGGGCCAAAGGG
>DASRQP010000251.1:0-8606 GCA_035696585.1 Candidatus Acidiferrales bacterium
CGATGTGAGCGCGGGAAGGACGGCGGCTTCGATTTCCGCGCCGTCAAGCGAGCCTGATTCGAGTTTCCGCACATGACCCTCGAAACGCAAACACGGCGGGGCGTTGGGAACGAGCAGCAAGTCGCTTCCGCCCTGTTCCACGAGAGCGGCGAGCCAACGGTCAAGGCGCAAAGTGGCGGACGAATCCGCGAGCTTTGCTTTGCGGTGATCGTTGAGCTCGCTGGCAATTCGATTGAGTTCGGGCGATTCAGCCATGGCGTGCACCGTCCTCGGCGACAGTCTGAGTATATTGACGCACACCGAGGCAGTAGTCCAGCGGGACGGCGGGGGAATCGAAGACAATTCACGACAGGGAGCTGAGGAAAAAGGAATGCGCATTTCGCAGGAGTTTCGCTACAATCGCGCGCGGTAGGGCGGCTGATGCCGCTGTTTGACGCGGGCTTGCAGAATGTTCCGGGGGCGAATGTGAGTTTTGGCGAGCGCATTAAAGAAATTCGCGAGGGATTTGAGCCTGCGTTCTGGGTCGCGAACGGCACGGAGCTTTTCGAGCGGCTGGCGTATTACGCGACGACGGCGGTCCTGGCAATTTATCTCCACGAAAACTTGCACTTGACGGTCGAGCAGGCCGGAGCGCTGCTGGGAATTTTCGGACTCGTGGTGTGGTTTCTTCCGGTCCTGGGCGGGACGCTTGCGGATCGATTCGGATTTCGGCGCGCACTGATGTTCGCGTACGCGGTGATGACGTTGGGGTATTTTTTGCTGGGCTCGCTGTCGGCGCCGTGGATGGCGCCCGTCCGGCAGTCGATATCGCTGTACTGGCTGGTGCTGATTATTTTGATGGTCCCCGCGCTGGGCCCGGCGGTGGTGAAGCCGTGCGTGGCCGGGACGACGGGGCGGGCGTCAAACGAAAATGTGCGGTCGATCGGCTACTCGATTTACTACACGATCGTAAATATCGGCGGCGCGCTCGGGCCGCTGGTGGCGTTTCTGGTGCGGAAATCGATCGGGATCGAAAATGTGTTTCGCGTTTCGGCGCTGAGCGTGGCGCTGATGTTTTTCGCGACGTGGTTCTTCTACCGCGAACCGGTGCGTTCGGGAGAGAAAGCGGTCGCGAGCGTCGCTGTGGCAATCAAAAATATGTTTGTGGTGCTGGGCAATTTCAAGTTCGTGCTGTTCTTGGTGATTTTTTCCAGCTTTTACGTCGTTTTCTGGCAGCAGTACGTTTCCTTGCCGCTTTTCCTGCGCGGATACGTGAACCCAAAAGCGAATGTCGATTTGCTGCTCACAGTCGACGCGACGACAGTGATTTGCGTGCAGATCCTGATCGCCTATCTGACGCGAAAGATGCGTGCCTTTCCGGCGATGACCCTGGGGCTGCTGATTTCCAGCCTCACATGGCTGATTCTTGTATTCAACACGTCGACTCCGGCCGTGGTGCTGACGCTGATCATCCTGGCGTTGGGCGAAGTGACGCAGTCGGCGCGCTACTACGAATACATTTCTCGACTGGCGCCAGAGGGCCAGCAGGGCCTTTACATGGGTTACGCGTTTCTGCCTATCGCGATTGGTTACTTCATCGCGGGGCTCCTCGGGGGGCATCTCGTTCATTATTTTGGCGACGTCCTGCACCGGCCGCGGCAGATGTGGTGGGTTGTGAGCGCCTGCGGAGTGGTTGGCGTGATTCTGATGCTGATTTATGACCGCGTTTTCAAGCCGGGCCGAGTAAGCGCTCGGCCACAGTCAAATTGAAGCGCTACAAGTCAAGTGCCATGCGGAAGCGAACAACTGTTTGTCTGGCAGTTCTGATCTTTATCCTGGTGATTGTCGTTTCGATGGCGCGAGTTGCGGCCCAAACGATGAAGGAGTCCGACGCTGAGGACGTGGCGAAGGGGAAACAAGTCTACGCGCAGAAATGCGAGATTTGCCATTACAGCGCAAGCGCCGAGAAGAAAATCGGGCCGGGGCTGGCGGGATTGATGAAACGCGAGCGATTTCGCAACGGGATGAAAGCGGACGACGAAAATCTGCGACGGGTTATCGAGCGCGGCGGAAAAGATATGCCGGGATACCGCAATTCGCTGAAGCCTGCGCAGATTAGAGATTTAATCGCTTATGTGAAGACGTTGTAGCTTGCCGGGAGTTTGACGAACGGTTGCTACATCAGGAATCAGCCGAGCGCGGGAGCGATTTGGCGAGCGTGAGGGCTTCGTTGGTGGTGATGAGGCGCGCTCCGCGACTGGCGAGTTCGTCGAGGGTGCGCTGAGCTTCACTTGCGTCGAGCGTCTCGATTGCATCTGTGACGATGGCGACGCGGCGACCGCGGTCGAGCAAGCCCTTGGCCGCGAGGCGCACGCAAAATTCCGTAACGACTCCGAAGATCACGAATTCCTGATTTGGGGCAAACTGCGCCAGCATTTTTTCCGTATTCGGATTATCGAATACGTCGAGAGTTTGCTTTTCGAGAACAACCTGCTGAATTTCGTCAAGATTCGGCGGGATTGAGAAATTCTTGTCATTCGGAATGGACACTATTTGGGGCGATTTCAACTCCGCAAGAATTTCGGCCCCAGTCGTTCCCTTGACACAATGCGGAGGGAAGCGCGCGAACTCGGGATCATTCGGAGCGTGCTGATCGGTGCTTGAGATGAGAAAGACTTTGCCGGCGCGAGCAACGTCGACGAGGCGCCGCATGTTGGCGATGCGTTTTTCCGCGCCAGGGACGTAGAGCTTGCCTCCCGGCAACATGAAATCAATCTGGGTGTCGACCTCCCAGAAAACCACGGCGCTTTTATCCGCGTTAGACAAGTCTTCTTTGACCTCTTTGTAATTTTAGCGCGTTGGCGGGCGGCAAGCGAATCGAGGAATGAAAAAAATGATTCAGCAAAACGTGGACGCTATGCGCGCTGGGCAATGCGGCGGCGGACTTTCTGGAGGAGGTTTTTCAAGGGCTGGCTGTAACGGACTGGATAGGGCGTTGCGTGTTGGATGGAAAGCAGACGCGCCGGGAGCTGCTTTAAGCTTTCAATGCACCGTGAACGCGCGGCTGCCAGAGGTTCCGGCGGAGCGAGACGTTTGCCTTCGCGCATGACCGGCGCGAGAAGCGGCGAAGCAGTGGGATGAGATTCGTTGGCAAGGGCAATCAAGTCTTTCTGCCACTTTCCCGCGCGATTCGCAAAGCGAAATACTTGTTTGGTGCCGGGAAATGTGGACTTCGATTCGCTGAGCTTCGCCGCTTCGCGCACTTTGCCATCACGTTCTAGCTCGACCAATTTGTAAATCATGCTGAGATTGCGAGTGTCGGTGGGAGCGACGAGGGCGCTGCCAACGCCGAAGGCGTCGATTTGCGCATGCTGGCGAAGAAGCGAGGAAATTCGTTTCTCGTCGAGATCGCCGGAGGCGAAGATTTGGACATAGCGCCAGCCAGCGCGGTCCAATTGCGCGCGGACCCAGCGGCTGTCGGCGACGAGGTCGCCGCTGTCGAGTCTGACGCCCCCCGGCTTGCGGCCGCGCGCAATGATTTTGCGAAGGGCCGCGCGAACGTTGTATGTGTCAAGAAGCAGAGTAGCCTGCTCCGGGAAAACATCGAGGAAACGATCGAAGGCTTGCGATTCGTCCTCGTAAGCCATGATCCAGGAATGGGCTTGCGTGCCGTAAGTGGGGATGTCAAAAAGCCTGCCCGCCATCACGTTGGAGGTGCCCTGGCATCCGGCGATCCATGCTGCGCGCGCGGCAAAAATTCCGGCTTCGCTTCCATGGGCGCGGCGAGCGCCGAACTCGACGACGGGTTTGCCTTTTGCGGCGATGTTCAAGCGAGCGGCGCGACTTGCGACCATAGTCTGAAAATTGATAGCGGACAAAAGGCACGTTTCCAAAATCTGGCCTTCGATGATCGGGGCCGTAACGCGAAGAAGCGGTTCGCCCGCGAAAACCAGGGAGCCTTCACGGATGGCCCACACGTCTCCGGTAAAACGGAAACGCGCAAGATAGTCGAAGAATTCGCCGCGAACATGGCGAAAAACGGGGAGACGCCGCAGGTATTCGATTTCCGCCGCAGCAAAACGGATTCTTTCCATGAACTCGAGCGCCTGCTCAAGACCAGCGGCGACCAGGAAATTGCGCTCCGGCGGAAGATTGCGGACGAACAGCTCGAATGTGGCGCGAGCGTCGAAGCGCGATTGAAAATAGCCAGCCGCCATGGTGAGTTCGTACAAATCGGTAAGAAGGCCGGAATGCTGGTGAGAAGTAGGCGATTCCATGAAGGTTATTCCAGGGGAAAAGCGATAGGCCGCCCGTGGACGGTTCCGGAGAAGAAACAGCGAGGACCCCAGCGCCCAAGCTTGGCGGAGAGCCAAGAGTCGCCGGGGTCTCGTCGCGAAACTGTGAACGATTGCGCCTTACTTGAGTGCTGCGTCCTTGAACGCCTTGGCGGCGCGAAGGCGAACAACAGTCTTGGCCTTAATCTTAATTGCTTCACCGGTAGCGGGGTTGCGGCCCATGCGGGCTTTGCGATGCGCCTTGACCGCGCGTCCGATTCCTGGAATGACGAATTTCCCTGCACTCTTGCATTCTTTCACCGCGAGATTAAAGAGCTCATCGAAAAACGAAACGATCTGTTTTTTCGATACCGGCTTCTCTTTCGTGCTGACCTTTTCGGCCATGTGCGCGATGATTTTGGACTTGCTCATCGGATTTGCCATCGTGTTGCCATCTCCTCTATAGAAGTATTTTCCCTTGTTGGTGTCGCTGGGAGGCCGGGGGCACTATAGCCGCAGCCCCCGGTTAACGCAAGTGAAAATGCAATGAAACCCGCAGAAAATGGCGATTTTTGCGGCTGTGCGCGCTGGAGAGGTCAGAGCGAGGCAAGCGCGGAGTAAAAAGACGCTACGGATTTTATGCCGCCGAAATAATTTTCCAGCGAAATATGCTCGTCGGGCGCATGCGCGTTTTCGTCGGGCAAACCGAAACCAAGAAGGACGCAGGGCACTTTGAAAGTGTCGTGCATCTGCGTGACAAACGGAATCGAGCCGCCTTCGCGGATGAATACCGCTTTTTTGCCAAAGCCTTTTTCGAGCGCGTGAATTGCCTTCTGGAAAATGGGATGCGTATAGGATGCGACCCAAGGCTTACCCATGCTGAGCACTTCAAATTTGCAGCGGACGGTTTTGGGCAACAACCGGCGGATGTGGCGCTCGACCTGTTTGGCGACTTTCGCGGGATTCTGATTCGGCACCAAGCGAGTGGAAATTTTTGCGAAGGCTTTGGAAGGAATAACGGTTTTCGAACCTTCGCCGGTGTAACCTCCCCAGATTCCGTTGAGCTCGAGCGTCGGGCGGCACCACAGGCGCTCGACATTCGTAAAGCCCTTTTCGCCGGAGAGGCCGGGAGCGCCGACAGTCCTGCGGAATTCGGATTCTTTCCAGGGAAGCGAGTTCAGGGCTTTTCGTTCCTTTGCAGAAAGAGTGGCGACGTCATCGTAGAAACCGGGAACGGTGACGTGAAAGTTCTTGTCGTGCAACTTGGCAATCATTTCGGCAAGGATGGTAATGGGATTGGGCACGGCGCCGCCGAAAACACCGGAGTGAAGGTCCTGCGACGGGCCCGTGATTTCCACTTGATAGTAATTCAAGCCGCGAAGGCCGTAGGTGATCGATGGAACGCCTCGCGCGAGCATTGAGGTATCGGAAACAACGAGGGCATCGGCCCTGAGCCTGTCTTTGTTCTGGGTGACGAAATCCCACAGATTGACGCTGCCGACTTCCTCTTCGCCTTCGATGATCACTTTCACGTTGAGCGGCAACTTGCCCCCGGATTTTTGCAGGGCTTCGAGAGCCTTCAGGTGGATGTGCACCTGGCCTTTATCGTCGGCAGTACCGCGGCCGTAGAGATTTCCGCCGCGAACCGTGGGATCAAAAGGAGGAGAAGTCCAAAGTTCGAGCGGCTCAGCCGGTTGTACGTCGTAGTGGCCATAAAAGAGGATGGTGGGCTTGCCGGGCGCTTCGAGAGATTCAGCGACAACCAGGGGATGCATCTTCGTTGGAATGATATCAACTTTCGAAAAACCGGCTCCGTGCAAGCGATCGGCGACCCATTGAGCGGCGCGGTTGATGTCCGGCTTATGCTCGCTCTTTGTGCTGACGCTCGGAATGCGCAGAAAGTCCTTCAGCTCACTGAGGTTAAGTTCGCGACGGCTCTCGATGTAATCGAGAAAATTCATCCTTTGACTCCTGGAAGCGATTTTTGATTCGCATCCGCCTGGCCGTTCGGTGTCAGGCGTTGTATCGAGGCCGGGTGAGAAGTGGCATTGTACGAAGTGAAGAGGGTTGCAGCAAGCGGAAAGCGGCGCGCTGATTCAGTTGACTCGATTGTGGCGATGATGCACGATAGCTCTACGATGCCGTCAACCGATCCCGACAATCGCCGGCGAAGTTCACGCGTCTTCACGCGCATCCCGGTAAAGATCCGCGGCATGAACAGCGACGGAAACAAATTCCGCGAGGGTTGCCAGACTATCGTAGTCAACGCGCATGGCGGCCTTCTCTATCTGAACGAATCGGTGGAGATGGGCGCGCAACTGCAAATGACGAATCCGGCCAGCGACGAAGAACAAGAGTGCCGCGTGGTGTATCTTGGCGACACTTCCGACAAGGGGCAAAGAGTAGGGCTGGAGTTTCTGTCGCCGGCGCCGCATTTCTGGGGAGTTGAGTTCGCCGACCCCGCTCCTCAACGACGTCAGTCATCCCCTTCTTCGCGCCCTCCGCGCTGACGAAGCGTTTCGCGTTTCGTAACTTATCCCGCAAGAAGCCAATGCAACATTTGGACTCGCACCGGTGTCTGAGTCTATAGTTGCGCCACGTTGTTGTTGTCGAGTCGCGTCAATGTCGAGTCCCGCAGCTATTCTATTTGGGCTTTCAAGTTTGTGGTCTTGCGCCCGAGGCACTGAACGGAGGACAAAATGCGCGCGTGGATTCTGTGGCTTTGCTGTGTAGCAGCTCTGGTAGGCATGCAAGTGGTGGGGGCAACCCCGCGCCAAGACAAACGCGGGGCGCAACCGGCCAGTGGCGCGGCGGCCACGACCGCGAAATCTCAACCTCAGAGCGAAAACCGTCCGGCAGCGACTGACGAAACGGCCGCGACGAAGTTGCCGGTGCGCCGCGTGGTCCTTTATAAGGGCGGAGTGGGCTACTTCGAGCACTTGGGCGAAGTCCACGGCGACCAAAATATGCGCATCGATTTCACGAGCAGCCAGCTCAATGACGTCTTGCAATCACTGACGGTGCTCGACTTGAACGGCGGGCGCATCACGGGAATCGACTACGACTCTGAAGCGCCGTTCAGCCAGCGGTTGGGAACGATAGGGTTGCCGCTGGGAGAAGAAACTGATCTTTCGAAATTCCTGGCCGCGCTGCGCGGAACGCGTTTGGAGATTCGCAACGGCAACAGCACGATTACGGGCCGGCTATTGAGTGTCGAGACGAAATCGCGCGTTACCGGCAGCACAAGCCAGCAGGTGGATTTGGCAACCTTGGTGAGCGACAGCGGCGAAGTGCGTACTGTGGAAGTGACGCCGACTGTCAGCGTGCGCGTCGCCGACGCGGACGTGAATCGGGAAGTGGGGCGGTATCTAACGCTGCTGGCGTCAACGCACCAGCAAGATTTGCGGCGCATGACGATTTCGGCGGCGGGCTCGGGCGCGCGGCAGCTATACGTGAGCTACATCAGCGAAGTGCCCATTTGGAAGACGACATACAGGATTGTACTGCCGCCGAAGGCGGACGATAAGCCGTTGCTACAGGGCTGGGCGATTGTCGATAACACGACGGGCGAGGATTGGGACAATGTTGAGTTGTCGCTGGTCGCGGGAGCGCCGCAATCCTTTATTCAACAACTCTCGCAGCCGTACTACGCGCGACGTCCCGTGGTGCCGCTGCCCGAGACCGCGGAGTTGACTCCGCAGACGCACGAGAGCGCGATGCTCGGCGGTTCAGGAAGTTTGTCCGGCGTTGTAACTGATGCGGAAGGCGCGGCGATACCGAATGCACAGGTGCAGATTGTGAACACGGCGACTGGCGTTGCAAACAGCACTACGACAGACGACGAAGGAAATTACGAGTTCGATGATTTGCCTGCGGGGAATTACCGCCTTCAAATCAATAAGAGTGGCTTCCAGACCAGTGTGACACAAGGTGTGTCGATTGGAGGAGGTGGGGAACAGACGCAAGACGCCAAGCTGCAAGTGGGAAGCGTGTCGCAGACTGTGGAAGTCACGGACGAAGCCTCGAGGTTGGAGCTGTATTCAAAATTGCAATCGCCAAAGATGGGCGTTGCAGGATCGGGGCGCGAACTTGGAAATGGGCGCGGCGTTGGGGCGGGCCGGGGATATGGCATTGGAGGTCCGCCAATGGCCGGCGGAATTGTGGGAGGCGTACCTGGCAACAACGCGCTGACGATGTTGCGCAATCAAGCGTCAGCAGGAGCGGAGGGGGCGAATCTCGGCGATTTGTTCGAATACAAATTGAAGGACCATGTGACGATTCACAAGAACGAATCGGCGCTTGTTCCTATCGTGCAGGTTCATATTGCGGCGGAGAAAGTGTCGCTGTGGAACA
>DASRQP010000252.1:0-2711 GCA_035696585.1 Candidatus Acidiferrales bacterium
TCGGCGCAATCAGCCGGCCCGCTGCCGCGCGAATCCCAAGCGTGGAAAAAAATTCACCCGAGACCGCCTGCGCGCTCAAGACGCTCGCGGTGCCGTTTCCACTCAGGTCAAGTTGGCCGCCGAATGCAAATGCCGCGACGCTCGAGAACGCCTTCGCCTGCGCGGCGACGTCGTGAAAAAACGGCTCCGAAAACGAGCAACTGGAATTCGGTCCGTTGCGTTCGCGCTGCTGGTTGCAATCGCCATAACTGCTGCTGTTGTGAATGTCCGGCCTCCCGCGTGTAGTCCACTTCAGCAGCACCAGGCTCTGCGCATCCTGCACCGGCAACGAACGCATCAGAATCGCATCAATCATGCTGAAGATCGCCGTGTTCGCGCCGATGCCGAGAGCCAGCGTGAGAATGGCAATGGCCGCGAATCCCGGCGACTTTGCCAGCATCCGAAAGCCGTAGCGCAGATCTTGCAGAAGAGTCCTCATCGCACACCCCTAAATAACGCTATTCAATAACTCTGCAGATGGGAGACCGAACCAGAGATTCCGTACTCTGTTAAAAATAAGCAGGTTCCGGAGCAACAAGCGGCGCGCTTCATGTCTTCAATGTCCGATGGCGAGACGCCCATCTCAAAACCGCACACCCCTCACCCGGCACGGTCGCAGACGTTTTCGTCCTTGCTTTCGACTATCAACTCTCGACTATCAACCACGAACTTCCCCCAACACTGGCCACTGTTTCACATTCGTTCTCACTTTGCGGGTGCCCCATCCTGAACGGTTTCTGTGAAGGGTGGGGTCTTTCGTCTTTAGCTTATTCGCGGCCACTCGCGACCTGTGCGGTCATCCCGAGGAGCCACGCGACGAGGGATCTGCTTTACTCTTTGTGTTTTTCGAATTTCAGTAGTCACCAATCACTGCCACTTCCTTTCACTCGTATCGCAGCGCCGCTATCGGGTCCAGACGGCCACACGTGGCACAGGCTTCAGCCTGTGCGCCTCTGGAGTTTCCCTTTCAACTCTCTGCTCTCAACTATTCATATCTCAGCGCCGCCATCGGGTCCAGTCGTGACGCTCGTCGCGCCGGCAAAAAGCTCGCCGCAAATCCAATCACCGCCAGAATAACCACCGCCAGCGCCAACGTGATCGGATCCCGCGCCTTCAACCCGAACAGCAGCGAACTCGCCGCCTTGCTTCCCGCCAGCGTCAATCCCGCGCCAACAACGACGCCGATGCCGATCAGGATGCCCACCTCACCCAGAATCAGCCGTACCACACTCCCGCGCTGCGCTCCCAGCGCCATGCGAATTCCGATTTCATTAGTGCGTTGCGCAACGGTGTAGGAGATCACGCCATAGATTCCGATGGCAGCGAGCAAAATGGCCAAGCCGCCGAAAAATCCGCACAACGTGGCCATCAATTCATCCTGCACCAGCGATTCGCGAATTTGCGTGCGTAGCAGCTTGAACTGAATGTCAATTTCGGGATTCACTCCCGTGAGCGTTTCCTTCACGGCGTTGAGCAGCCCCGCTGTGCCACCTTGCGAACGGATCAAGAATGTCGCGCCGGGATAAATGAACGGCGCTACTAGCTGCGTACGTGGGAAATACATGACCGGCACGATCGGTTCATGCATGTCGTTGTAAACCGAATCCTTCACTTCGCCGACGACGGTGTAATACCGGGGCGTTTCGCCCGGTGGGGCCCACACGCGGAACCGTTTGCCAATCACATCTTTCGCCCCGTTAAGGAACTTCTTCACAAACGTGTGATTCACGATGGAGACGCGTGGCGAATTGGCCGTATCGTTGGAATTGAAGTCGCGACCCACGAGTACCGGATTCACGATAGCTTGGAAATATCCCGCGCTGACGTAGTCTTCCCACGACGCGCCGTTCGGATGGCCGCCTTTGTCGTCAAGGATCCAATCGTTGCTGCTACTGCCGCTGACCGGCGAGCGATTTGAAGTCGCAGCGGCAGCGACTCCAGGGATCGCGCGGATGCGTTGCAGCAGGTCTTGCGTAAATGGTTCCTGCTGTGCCGTGGGCAGTTTCAACCTCGTGAAGTCCACGTTGGCCACGAGCACACCGTTCTGCTGGAATCCGGGATCGCGGGTCATCAAGTTGCGCAGGCTGCGCGTAAACAGCAGCGCGCCAGCCAGAAGCACCAGCGAAAGCGCAACTTGGGAGGCGACGAGTATTCGCTGCAGGCGAAAACGCTCGCGCCCGGCGGTCATCCCGCGCCCTCCCGTTTTAAGAACCGCGCCAGGAGGTATGTTGCCCGAGCGCAGAGCGGGAGCCAGGCCGAAGAGTACGGTGGTAAGAATTGCCAAACCTCCGGCGAAGCCGAGCACGCGCCAGTCCGTCGGCATATCCAGAAAAACGGGATTATCCGGTGTGCTGATGAAAGCGACCAGCGATTTACTCAGCGCCGCGGCCAGAAATCCTCCGCATACCGCGCCCGCAACGGCGAGCAGCGCGCTTTCGGAAAGCAATTGGCCAATCAGGCGCGCGCGTGAAGCGCCGAGAGCCAACCGCACAGCCACTTCCCGTTCGCGCGAACTGGCGCGAGCCAGCATTAAGTTGGCCAGGTTGGCGCAGGCGATCAGCAGCACTAGACCGGAGAGTCCGAGCAAAAGCCAAAGCGGATCGGAAGCGTCGTCGCGCATCTGCGAAAACCCATTCGCCGCGGGGCGTGTTTCGAGTGTGTACGCAAGATAG
>DASRQP010000253.1:0-7494 GCA_035696585.1 Candidatus Acidiferrales bacterium
GCGGGAAGCAACGAGATTCGCGGCAAGAAGCTGGGTATCGTGGGCTACGGGAAAATCGGCTCGCAACTTTCCGTGCTCGCCGAAACGCTGGGCATGGAAGTTTATTTTCATGACGTCGAAGAAAAACTGATTCTGGGTAACGCGAAAAAGGCCGCGTCGCTCGAGCAACTGTTCAAAACCGCAGACATCATTACGCTGCACGTGGACGGGCGTTCGGAAAACCGCAATTTAATCGGCAGAAAAGAATTCGCGCAGATGAAACGCGGAGCGATTTTTCTGAATGCCAGCCGCGGATTCGTGGTGGACGATCAGGCGCTGGCAGAAGCATTGAAAACGGGGAAAGTACGCGCCGCGGCGATTGACGTGTTTCCACGTGAGCCACGCGGCAACGCCGAGCCGTTCGCTTCGCCGCTGCAGGGCATGGAGCAAGTGATTCTGACGCCGCACGTGGCGGGCAGCACGGAAGAAGCGCAAAAAGACATCGGCGCTTTCGTCTCCGAGCGAATCATCGAATATTTTCAAACGGGCAGCACCATGTACAGCGTGAATTTCCCCAACGTGCAGTTGCCGAAAATCACGAATGCGCACCGGTTGATTCACATCCACGAAAACATTCCCGGGATGCTGGCGCAGATCAACAAAGTGTTCGCGCGGCATAAGGCCAATATTTTGGGGCAATATTTGAAAACTTCGCAGGCGATCGGATACGCGATCACGGACATCAGCACGGCGTACAATCCGAAAATCAGGGAAGACCTGAAAGCAATTCCGCACACGATCAAGTTCCGCATTCTTTACTAAAAATAGGGAATTGTTCCCGGCTGGCGCTTGGAGTGGACGCTAGAGCAGGGGCTCGGCGGCGCCACGTGCGATGATTTCGCGCGTCTCGTCGCGAAGGCGGACGATTTCCTGCCAGCCATTCTCACGCCCATCATCGGTTGTGTGCGCTGGTGACCGCGAAGCGACGAGCGGTCCAAAAGTGAGCGTGATGCGGCCCGGCTTCGGGAGCAGCGTTTCGTCGCGCAGCAACTCGCGAGCGCCGCGGACGGCGACGGGACAAATCGGCCGCCCCGTATCCACAGCGGCCTTGAACGCGCCCAACTGAAAAGGACGCACACCGCGCGCGGCGGTGAAGGTTCCTTCGGGATAAATCACCACGGATTCGCCTCTGTCCAGAGCGCGCTCGATTTCTTTCGACTGCGCAATGCGCGCCTCGGGATCGGCGCGGTCAAACGCAAAATATCCGCAACGTTTGGCCATGGTGCCGACGAGCGGCATGGAATAAATCTCGCCCTTGGCGACGTACCGCGCCTCGGCCGGGAGAAACGCGAGCAAGACAAGAATGTCGAGATAGCTGGAATGATTGGGCGCGAAAATCCACGGCGGCGTCTGTTTCCATTCGTCGAACGTGTCCGGTCCCTCGACGCTGACCCGGATGGCGGCAAGCGAAAGCAAAACGCGCGCGCCGTGGTGGAGGATCGCGGCGGAAATTCTGCGGCTGCGCATGGGCAAAAGAATCAGCCAGACCAGGACCGCGGCGACTGCGAAAAGCGAGAGGGCGTACAGGCCGTAAATAATTTCAGCGCCGCGCCGCAAAATTTTCTTCGCGCTCGAAAACAATCGCGGAACAATTCCGCGCGCGGCGAGTTTGCTGATTTGCATCCACGCGGGCGCTTGCCGCTTGCTCAATTTTCCATCGATGTACAAGCGGCGCGTTTCGGTGCGGCGAAGTTTTCCGCTCGACGTTTTCGGAATGGAGTGCACGGGGAGAATTTCGACGACGTCCGGCGGCAGGCCCAGGGAATCGCTGATCTGCCGCATGATTTCCTGCGCGATGCGATCGCGCTGAGCGAGGTCGCGCGCTTCCGCCGCGACGACCAGGCGCTCGGTGCCGCTGGCTTCATCGGGTACACCGAAGGCAACCACGCATCCGTTGCGAACGCCGTCGACGCGCCCAGCGATTTCTTCGATTTCCTGGGGATGAAGATTGCGGCCGCCCTTGATGATTACGTCTTTCGCGCGTCCGGTGATGTAAAGCTCGCCTTCGGCGATGTAAGCGAGGTCGCCCGAATCGAGCCAGCCGTCTTCGCGTATCAGTTCACGCGTGGCTTCGGGATTGCGGTAATAGCCCGAAGTCGCCGAAGGGCCGCGAAAGAGCAAGCGACCCGCGAAGCGTTCGGCTAGAGGGCGGCCTTCGGCATCGACGATGCGAATTTCCATGCGCGGCAAGGGCTGGCCGGCGGAAACAAATTCGAGAATGTTTGGTTCGTCGGGAGCCGCCGCGACCGCACGGCCTTCGTTTTCGAATTCGGCGCGGCGTATGCGATCGATGCTCGCGCCGCCGCCCATCCGCGGAGCCGCGACGCCGAGCGATGCTTCGGCCAAGCCGTAAACGGAGAGCAACGCTTCGCGGCGAAAGCCACAGCGCGCGAACTTCTCGACGAAACGGCTGACGGTTTGAGGGCGAACAGGCTCCGCGCCATTCAAGGCTGCGCGCCAAGAACTCAAGTCGAGGCCTTCGAGGGCGTTCTCCGGAATTTTGCGCACGCACAGTTCGTAGGCGAAATTCGGCGCGGGACTGAGCGTGCCGCGATGCTCGTGAATCGCGCGAAGCCAACGTTCGGGCCGGCTGAGGAATGCCAGCGGCGAGAGCACCACCAGCGGAACGCCGGTGACGAGGGGCACAAACCATGCGCCAATCAGTCCCATATCGTGGTAGAGCGGGAGCCAACTGACGACAACATCGTCGTCGCGAATGCCTACGTATTCAGTGATGGAGCGGAGATTCGCGAGCAAATTCGCGTGGGTCAGAATCACGCCCTTGGGATTTCCCGTGGAGCCCGAAGTGTATTGCAGAAACGCGATGTCGCTGGGACGCGCGCGATGCGGCGCGTCATCCACGGCACGAATTTCAGTGGGAGGCGGCACGGACGCACCGGCGGCAGACGCCAGACGTTCGGCAGTGACGACGCCGCGAAGCGATTTCACCTGCGGTTGAAGGAGTTTGGCGACGGATTCGGCGCGGCGAGAGGTGACCAGCAAGCGCGCTTCGGCGTTGCGCAAGATGGCGGCCTGTCGCGTGGCGTATTCCTCGATGCGGTCCGCGCGGAACGGCGGATAAATGGGCACGGGAATCGCGCCCGCCAGCAAAGTGCCGGCGAAAGTCCAGAAAAAGTCGGCGCTGGTGGGGAGCATGATCGCGACGGTGTCGCCAGGAGAAATTCCGCGGCGCGCAAGCTCGGCCGCAACGGCAGAGGCGCGCGCGAATAATTCGCCGCAGGTAATCGTGCGGACCTTGCCGTCATCTTCGTACAAATGAATGTGCTCGGTTGCAGGGTCGAGGCGCGCGCGAATGCGAAAGACGTCGGTGAGGGTTTCGGCGCGGGCGAGCTCGTCGCGCAGAGTTCGGCGCATTTCACCGGGAATTGCGGGATGAAAATCTCGAATGCGCGCATGGGAGACACGCGAATCGTCCGTGGATGCGTCAGTTGGCGAGCTGGAGAGTTGCTGCAGAACGGCTTCGAGCAGGTCGGCGGCGGTGTCCGCTTCCGCGACCACTTTTTCGGGCAAATGAATCGAGAAGGCGTTGTCCAGGCGCAGCATCAGCTCGACTCGCTCGAGGCTACCGAGCCCCAGATCTCGCTCGAGATGCGCCGCTTCGCCCTTGCGCGAAAATTCCTCGAGCGCGCACGGATTTCCCAGTTCGCGTAAAAGCGTTGTTACGATTTCGCGAATGGCTGGTTCGAGTTGCGTGCGTTTGAGTTTGGCGGCAGAGGTTCCCACGATAAGATTCCCGTGTCGCGGCAGCCGTGCAAATGAGCGAGCCGCGCAGCAGTCTGCGGGGATGGCCCGAGGCTACCACGCCCCCGCAGGCTCTTCAACTGCACGGCCTGCGATTGCGGAAACGCGAAAGTGATGCGGGGCGTCTGAAAGAACTGTGATGAGGCGAGGATGAGTCGCGCAGCAAAAGGACGCAGAACCGCGGCGGCCGCGATGTTGTTCGCGGGAGCTTTCTTTGCCGTGCACGGCGCCGGGAGCTTCGGGCTGGGGCAGGGCCGAGTGAGAACAACGGCGAGCCAAATGGCGAGGGTCGCGGGCCCAGCGGCTGGCTCCTTGGAGATTCATCGCGCGATGGCATTCGACGTTTCGCGGCCGCTCGCGCTCCTGCGCGCGACATCGTCAACCACGACTATGTCGTCCCTTCGACCTGCCGACTGCGGAACTGCGTCGTGCGGGACTTCTCCGGATTATCAAGACGTGGTGCAAAAGCGTGAGCCTCCGCCCCCGCCGACGATTACGCCAGCTGGCGCAGCGGTGGAGCAAACATCACAGGGACAAGAGGCAGCCGCGCCGTTGGTCGAAAGTTTCGACGGGCTCGGCGTTGGATTCGAAGGTCCTCAAGCGACGCCGGCCGCTCGTGGGTTCAATCGCAATCCATCGGACAACAGTTTGGCCGCTGGACCGGACAATATTGTGCAGATCGTGAACTCACGACTGGCGGTCTTCACAAAGAAAGGCGCGCGGTACGACAAGAGCGGAACAGTGCTTTACGGGCCCGTGCCGACCAACATAGTTTTCTCGGGCTTTGGCGGCGTTTGCGAAGCGCGCGACAACGGCGACGCAGTGGTTCGCTACGATCAGTTGGCAGGACGCTGGCTGATCGTGATGCCGATCTTCAGCCGGATTGCGCCGGGCGAGTTCGAGAGCCACGGCGAACTGCAGACACCGGGCAAAGCAGCTCTGCACGGAGAGGCCGCACGTCCCGGCCATCCATCCGAGCCGGGAGCACCCGCGGCGCCGCCCAAGAGTCCCGCGGAAGCGCAGGGCACGTACGCAATGTGCTATGCCGTGAGCACCAGCAGCGATCCGCTGGGCGCGTATTATCGCTACGCGTTCGAGAGGAGTCTGTTTCCTGACTACCCGCGCCCGGCAATCTGGCCCGATGGTTACTACGTTCCCACAAGCACCGGCGACACGGTGATTCAGAAACATGTTTGCATCGCGGACCGCAACAAGATGCTCCAGGGGCAACCTGCCACGGAACAATGCATCGTCATCGACGGTGTGAATTTTCTGAACAACGCCGACATCGATGGAACTGGCCTGCCGCCACCCGGCGCGCCGAACATCATGATGGCGACAGGCGGGACGCAGCTCAAAGGTATTTTCGACGACGACGGGATTTACTTCTGGAAAGTTCACGTCGACTGGGACAGCCCCACGAATACAAAGGCCAGCGGCCCAGTGAAAATCGATGTGGCTCCGTATCACTATCTTTGCGACGGCCAATTGTCGAACTGCGTCCCGCAGCCAGGCACGGATCAACGGCTGGACGCGCAGGGCGACAAAATCATGCAGCGGCTGGTCTACCGACGAGTGGGCGGTCACGAGTCAATCGTCGCCGCGCACTCCATAGCGACGAAAGCCGGTGGTGGAGGCGTGCGCTGGTACGAATTCCGGCTCGACGAAAAGCGCGATCCGGTTCTCTATCAGCAAGGCACCTACGCGCCAGACAGTTTTTATCGCTGGATGCCGAGCATCGCGATGGACAAGAACGGCGACATCGGCGTGGGCTATTCGTTTGGCGGAGGCGCGAATTTTGCGGGGCAACGATTTGCGGCCCGGCTCGATGGTGACGCGAAGGCGGCGTTGACGCTGCACGAGACGGTGCTGGTGAACGGCGCGGCCGCACAAGCGAACACGCTTCGATGGGAAGACTACACGACGACCGCGATTGACCCCAGCGACGACTGCACTTTCTGGTACGTCGGCGACTACCTCAAAGCCGGCGAAACGGGATACAGCACAAAAATCGGCTCCTTCCGATTGCCCGGCTGCAACTAAACTGCCGGCGACACACCGGTAAATCCCCGCGGAAGAGAGAGGGCGCGACGAAACGCGCCGAGGTTGGGGTGCGTCTGTAGGAGGATACGGGGTGTTTGCTCGACGGGCTTCGAGTTGTAATTTGGGCGGAGTGGTGACTTTCGTCTCCAGCTCATTGTTTGCCACGGGCAGCTGCGGGCACCACGACTGAGGTCAGCGAGTTTGTGTCGCGATTGCGCGAAAAAAATTATTGCGAGGTGAGTTCGATGATGCAATTCCATGTAAGGTTGATTCGGTTGCGGAATGTGTTGGCGGTCGCGATGTTGCTGCTGTTCGGATTCGCGTGCGCGATGTTTGCGACCGACGCCGCAGCGCAGGAGAGCGCTGGCGGGTCAACTGAGCAAGCCGGACCGCCCACGATTGACTCGGCGACGAGCAATCTGAAGATGCGCGCCATCGGGCCGGCCATCATGGGCGGGCGCATCGACGATTTCGCCGTGGTAGAAAGCAACCCGGAAACGATTTACATGGGAGCGGCGGCGGGCGGCGTATGGAAATCGGTGGACGGAGGAATGACGTGGAAATCGACGTGGGACAACGAGCCCAATCCGTCGATCGGCGCGCTGGCCGTGGCGCCGTCAAATCCATCTGTGATTTATGTGGGCACGGGCGAAGCGAACAATCGGCAGAGCGCTTCGTGGGGCAATGGCGTTTATAAATCGAGCGACGCAGGAAACACCTGGACGCACGTGGGTCTGGACGACACCCAGGCGATTGGCAGAATTGTGATCGATCCCAGGAATTCCGACGTGGCTTATGTAGCGGCGGTAGGGCATCTGTGGGGCCCGAATGCAGAACGCGGGCTCTTCAAGACCACAGACGGCGGCAAGACGTGGAACAAAGTCCTTTTCATAAACGACGACACGGGCGTGAATGATGTGGCGATTGATCCGCAGAGCCCGACCACTCTTTACGCGGCGGCGTATGAACGGCGGCGCACAGCGTGGGGATTCAATGGAGGCGGTCCGGGTAGCGGCATTTACAAAACGACGGATGGCGGCGCGACGTGGAATAAGTTGACCAAGGACTTGCCGGACAACGGCAACACGGGAAGGATCGGCCTGGCGGTTTACCGCCGCAACCCCAACATCGTTTACGCGCTGGTGCAGAATGAGAAAGGCGGAGTTTTCCGCAGCGAAGACAGCGGTGCGACGTGGACGAAAATGAGCGCGACGGATCCGCGGCCGTCGTATTTCAGCCAGATCCGAATCGATCCCAATAATGATTTGCGGATTTGGACGGGCGGCGTGGAGTTGGCCTATTCCGAGGACGGCGGGAAGACGTTCGTGACCACGCGAGGGCGCGAAGTCCACAGCGATTTCCACGCGATTTGGATCGACCCGAACAATTCGAACTACATGCTGGCGGGCTGCGATGGCGGCGTCTATGAAAGCCGCGACGCTGGCCGCGACTGGGATCATTTGAACGTGATGCCGCTCGGGCAGGCGTACGAAGTGGGCTACGACAATCAGCAGCCCTATCACGTTTGCGCGGGGTACCAGGACAATGCGGAATGGTGCGGGCCGAGCCGGACAGTCTATGCGGCGGGAATTTCCAATAGCGACTGGCTCATGGTGGGGGGCGGCGACGGATTCTACGTCAAGCCCGATG
>DASRQP010000254.1:0-3921 GCA_035696585.1 Candidatus Acidiferrales bacterium
CGGCTCCGCCAGATCCACTTCGCCCAGAATCTGAAAAGCCCCCGCCGCCACTTGTTTTGAATCGGGAATCAGTCCATGCGTCACTTCCAGTCCGTACTGGTCCGCCTGATGTTCAATGTGCCGGCTGAACGTGTTCGCCGCCGGCGATGCGATAAATCCCAGAATCGCGAACCATAAAAGCAGCACCGGCAGTGACGCCCAATCATCCGTTCCGCAAATTCTCCAGCGCCCGCTCCATCGTGAAAGAGTCCACAGCATTCCGTGAAAACCGAAATACAGCAGCACCAGCAACAGGATCGCGGCGAAAACCAGTCCTTTATACACATGTCCCAAAACGTAATGCCCCATTTCATGCCCAAACACGAACATCGTCTCCGGCACGGTCATCTTCGCAATCGTGGTGTCCCACACCACCACGCGCTTCGACGCGCCAAATCCGGCCACATACGCGTTCAGGTCATTTCCCTTTTCGCTTTCGTTCATCCAGAACATGCGTTCCGGCGGAATATCCATTCCCGCTCGTTGCACCACTTTTTCCAGCGCCACCACCAGCGCCGGATCCCTCGTCTCCAGCGGCTCGAATTTGTTGAATAGCGGCGCAATCACCAGCGGCGCAAGAAAAATCACAAAAAACAAAATCGGCAGTGCTGCCAGCCAGAAGTAAAACCACCAGCGTCGCGGGCTGCGCCGGATCACCGCATAAAGAATCCACACCAGAATTATTCCAATCACGAACGATATAATCTCGCCCTTGGTCCAATCCCACGCCCACGAGCCCCAGCCCTGCACCGAAATTCCATAGCTGCGCGAGAGCCAGTGCCCGTATATGTCCGTCGGCAGTCCCAACACCGCGATGGTCAGCAGCAGAATCGGCGTGAAAATCACTGCCTGCAAGAATCGCACCTTTGTAGCGCGTTCAGCCCAATCGCGGTATTTCGGGGCCAGCTTCCAGGAGAGCACAAGCAGCAGCACGATAACGCCCCAAACGAACCCGACAAAATACAAGATGTATTGCGCGCGAGAGTATTTCACCGCCTTCTCGTAAAGATCCGGCGGTAGCGTGTACGCCTTCACTTCGGACTGTTCTTTTTCCGTCTGTGTTGTCGGAGAAGAAGACGCGGGAGGCTGCGTCTGCTGCGGCGAATTCGCCACGACCGCCAAGTTTGAAATCGCAGCTCCGCTGGGCGCCGCGGTCGCTGCAAACAGAACCAGAAGCGCCAGTGCCGCAAGGAATTTCAGAGTCCTGAATCCCGTCATCATTTTCCCTCCACTGACGAAGTGTGGCAGGCCGCTCAAACTTTTGCGGGATTATGCTCCCAGCCGTCGCCTCCCACAAGCGCTATCGTTATCAACGGGCATCGCTTTCACTCGTGCCGCCGTCTAACGGGAGCAGCCAGAAATGAAACGGGTCATGTTCATTTTCGCTTCGGCGTGGCTGGCGTTCGCCGCCGGCAACGTGGCCTGCCCCGCGGCGTTTCCGCAAAGCGCGCCGCCTGCTACGCAAGCGCAATCACAGAATGCATCCATGACTCAGGCCGAAAATTCCTCCACTTCAGCCGCCGCGCTTGCTGGCAGACGCCTCTCTTTTGAGCAAATGCTTCCTGCGCTTCCCCGGCGAGTCGAGTCCAAATCCGGCGCGCCGGGCGACATGGTTAACTTGCTGATCGTCGGCTCGAAGGAGCAAGTCGCTGACGCGTTCCAGGCTGCGGGCTGGATTCAGCCCGATAAGACCACGCAAGACGCCATCGTCCACGCCATTCAGGAGACCATGGCGCACAAGGCCTACGCCGAAATGCCCATGAGCCAGCTCTATCTTTTTGGCCGCCCGCAGGATTTCGGATTCGTCGATGGGATGCCCATCCAAGTTGTCGCCGAACGAAATCATTTTCGCGTTTGGCGCACGCCCTGGCTCGATTCGGAAGGCCACACTGTTTGGGCGGGCGCGGGCACGCACGACGTGGGCATCGAGAGGGACCGATCGGGCACGCTGACTCATCGCATTGATCCCAACGTCGACACCGAGCGTGATTACATTCTTCAGACGCTCGAAGATGCGGGAAAGGTCGCCACCACGGAATACCTCACGCCCGCTGATCCGGTGCGCCAGGCCGTCACAGCCACCGGCGACGCCTATCATTCCGACGGCCGCATCCTCGTAATTTGTCTCAAGTAGCAGCCGGCAGCCCACGCATCAACGCAAGTTGACGCCGAAACTAGCAATCGCATCTATAATTTTAGCGCTGGCGGGCGTACGCTTGAACAGGAGCAGGAAGCCGGAGCGGTGAGGCGAAGGGCCAGGTGCCTTTTTGAGCGCCTCCCGCAACCTACTCTGGCCCGGACTTCACGATGCGGCTAGCATAGGGGAAGGCGGTTCCGAGGAAAAACCATGAAACATGCCATGAGATGCGCAAACATCGCGGCACTGCTAATCTTTGTGCCCGGAATTTCCTCCGCGGGATTTGCAGCCGCGCCTCAATCGAGCCAGCAGTCGAGCCAATCCGTCGCTGCCGCTGCGCGCAAAGCACAGGAAAAGGAGAAGGAAACTCCCAAAGCGAAAACTGTCTGGACGAATGACAACATTCCGAACACGCCGGGAGGAGTAAGCGTTGTGGGACAGCCTGCGCCTTCGTCTACTTCAACCGCGGCAACTTCCACAGAGGCTGCCCCTGCCGCCGCGAATGCCAACGCGCCGACAGAAGCTGACAAGGAAAAACTCGCTCCGGAACGCGCCAAAGCCTTAAGCGATCTCGAAGACGCCAGGAAGCAACTCGACAGCGTAAAAACGGATCTCGATATTGCCCAGCGCGAATACAATCTGGACTCCGCGCAGTTTTATGGCACTCCGAACTATGCCGAGGACCAGCAGGGCCAGGCGAAAGTCTCCGCGGAAAAGGCCGCCATTGCCACCAAGCAGCAAGCCGTCGACGCGGCGCAAAAGAAAGTCGACGACCTCGAGAAACTCCTGAAATCTCTCGGCGGAGAGGAGAAACCCGCGCCACCAACTGCCCCGGCACCCGCCGCCCCGTCGCTGAAACCATAGATACGCGTGGTGATGAACCAGCGATTCCCTTCAGGCATCGCACACGAACGAGCAGTCGACCGCAACCCCGCCACAATATATAGTGCGCCTTTGCTCTTGACACACTAGGCTAGACCGCGCAGAATCCTCTCAGATTTTTTCGCGATCAGCACGGGGGCTGACGGCGCGGGATAGCTCACAACGCCGCCAGATGAATTTCGCCAACTGAATTTTGGCTTGAATTTCTCGAACTGCTCGGGGAGGTTGCACATGGTATTTCTGCCGGGCCGCACAGTGCAGTGCGTAAATCCCGAGTGCGCCGCGCGCGGCCACTGGCTCCGCGTCGAAATGGCGCCCGCCGAACGCTGCTCGAATTGCAGTTCACCGCTTCACAATGTGCCGCCGCCGCTGCCAACGCGTTTCCGAATGCGTCCCCGGCCGCTGATCAGCTATCGTCCCCGGCCCCGCTAAAACGGCTCGGCGTGGGCAGCCTGTTCCGTGGCTCGTCCCTCAGCGCGCCCACTAAAAACGGAGCGCGTTAGCGAGTCAATGTTCCGCGATCTGAGCGGGCGCATCAGGGATTGTTACGGATTTGCTTACGGACTTGGTTGCGGCCACATCGTCCCCGCAGCCGTCTTGCGTCGTGGCGTGTTCGCCACCCGCGCAAAATAAAAAAGGCCCCGATCCCTCGGGGCCTTTTTTGTCGTTGATTCAAGCTATTTCTCGTATTAGAACGCATACTCCAAGCCGAACTGCATGACACGCGGCAACGTCAGCAACCTCGTATAGTCGCCGAAGCTTGACGGGGTGTCTAAGCTGAGTTGCAGGCTCTGCACGTCAAAGCGGTTCATGTTAAAAACGTTAAACATATCGGCAGTGAAGCGCAGAGTGTGGTTCTCGTT
>DASRQP010000255.1:0-2603 GCA_035696585.1 Candidatus Acidiferrales bacterium
CGCGGCGCAACGTTCGCAAGTCTGAGCGTGAAATTTAGCGATCACGGCGGCAGGCTTGTCGAGTGCATCGGGCCGGGCCACGTCGTGAACGATGGTGTCAAATTCCGCGCAAGTCATTTTGATGTACTCCGTCTTCCTCTACCTTCGGTTCCCTTTCAAAGTGCTTCATCTGATACCGGCAGCCCTCGAAGGCTTTTTTTCAACCGCAGGCGCGGGCCGCAATCTTGCGAGGAGCATTTCGCGCGCACGAGCCAAGCGCGAACGCACCGTGCCGATCGGGCAATCGAGAGTCGCAGCCGCAGCGGAATAGTCGAAGCCCTGAAGATCGCAGAGCGTCACGGCCTCTCTGTAATGCTCGGGGAGCGCGAGTACCGCGCGACGCACGCGCTCGATAATTTCAGCGCGAGCCAGATCGTCAGATAAAGACTCACCTAGCCCATAGGAGAGTGACGCCTGGCCCGCGCGGACCTGCAAGTCGTCGTCCTCGGCAAGCGGAACGAAACGCCTGTCCGATTCCACGAGACGCCGGACGTGATTCCGCGCAATGCCGAAGAGAAAGGCCTGGGGCGTGCCGCGGGCGGAATCGAATTTCGCGATCTCGCGAATCAAGGTCATGAAAGCCTCTTGCACGACTTCCTCGGCGGCCTCGGGACGGCCCGTCATATGCAGCGCGAAACGATAGATTGGGCGCTGATGGCGCAAGTAAAACGAGCGGAAAGCTTCATCGTCGCCCGCCCCCATACGGCGCAGCAGGTCCTCGTCTCGGAGTTCGGCCCTGTCCGGCATGCTCTATTTGACGTATCCGCCGCGCCTTACGATATGCATTCCCGTGGCGTGGGTGAAAAGTTCCAGAAAATTGACTTAAATCAGATGAACACGTCGGCGGACAAACTGTTGCGCAGATCGAACCTTGACCATGCGGGGTGGCGTTTCGTACTTTAGAGGCGCGTTAAGGGAGGAAACATGCAGGAATTTGATCCGCACGTACTGGAAGAAAAGCCGATCCCGCCGCCAGCGAAGTTTCAGAAACGAGCGCGGGTACGAACACTCAAAGAGTACAAGAAACTGTATGACCGTGCGAAAAAAGATCCGGAAGGTTTCTGGGGCGAGCAGGCGAAGATGCTCGACTGGTTCGAGCGGCCGAAAAAAGTGCTGGAGTGGAATTTGCCGCATGCGAAATGGTTCGCAGGCGGGAAGTTGAACGTGGCGCACAATTGCCTGGACCGCCATCTGGCGAAAAAAGGGAAGAAAGTCGCGCTGTTCTGGGAAGCGGAGGACGGCAAGAAACTGAAATTTACGTACGCGCAACTGCACAAGCGCGTGTGCAAATTTGCGAACGCGTTGCTGACGCTTGGCGTGAAGGATGGCGATTGCGTCGCGGTTTACATGCCGATGATTCCCGAGTTGCCGATTGCGCTGCTGGCGTGTGCGCGAATCGGCGCGATTCACTCGGTCGTGTTCGGCGGATTCAGCGCGGTGTCACTAGCGGATCGCATTGGAGACGCCAAAGCGAAATGGCTGATTACAGCGGATGGCGGATTTCGGCGCGGTCACGTTGTCCCCTTGAAAGATACGGCGGACAAGGCGATTGAAAGCTGTCCGACGATTCAGAAAGTGGTGGTGGTGAAGCGCACGGGCGAAAAAGTAGCGTGGAAACAGGGGCGCGATTTGTGGTGGCACGAGTTGGAAAAGAAAGCGCAGGCGAAGTGTCCCGCGCCGGCTTTCGATGCGGAGCACCCGCTCTATATTTTGTACACAAGCGGAACGACGGGAAAACCGAAGGGCGTGCTGCATACTTCCGCAGGATATTTGCTCGGCTGCATGTACTCGATGCAATTGGTTTTCGATTTGCGCGCCGACGATGTGTATTGGTGCACGGCCGATATCGGCTGGGTGACGGGGCACAGCTATTTGGTCTACGGGCCGCTCGCGAATGGGGCCACGTGCGTGATGTACGAAGGTGCGCCGGATTTCCCAAAGCGCGACCGCTTCTGGAAAATCATCGAGCGATACAACGTGTCGATTTTTTACAGCTCGGCGACGGCCGTGCGGGCGTTCATGGCGTGGGGAAACGATTGGATTACGAAGCGCGACCTGTCGAGCTTGCGGCTGCTGGGCACGGTCGGCGAACCGATTAACCCAGCGGCGTGGAAATGGTATTTCGAAGTGATTGGCAAAAACCGCTGCCCGATTGTCGACACCTGGTGGCAAACAGAGACGGGCGCCATCATGATTTCGCCGCTGCCGGGGGCGACGCCGGCCAAGCCTGGCTCGGCAACTCTGCCCATGCCGGGAGTGATTTCGCGGGTGGTTACGATGAAAGGCGAGCCGGTGAAGCCGGGCGAAACGGGATATTTGGTAATCGAGAAGCCGTGGCCGTCCATGCTGCGGACAATTTATGGAGACGATGAACGCTTCAAGCGCGATTACTGGACGCGCATTCCCGGTGTTTATTTCACAGGGGACGCGGCGCAATTCGATGCGGACGGGTATACGTGGGTGCTGGGGCGGGTTGACGACGTGATTAAAGTGGCGGGGCACAGGTTGAGCTCGATGGAAATCGAGAGCGCGTTGGTGAGCCATCCGTCGGTGGCAGAGGCGGC
>DASRQP010000256.1:0-2859 GCA_035696585.1 Candidatus Acidiferrales bacterium
ATTCGTCCCGATGATTTTCCCAGGGTCGCGAATCTCCACTCGAAAAAGCCGGGCGGCGCGCGCAAAAAGCGCATCCGCGGAAATGCCAACGCCGGGCGCGAGCACGCCTCCCAAATATTCTCCGCGTTTCGACACCACGTCGAAATTGATCGCCGTACCGAAATCCACCACCACGCACGGCCCGCCATATTTCGCAAACGCCGCCACGCCATTCGCAATACGGTCCGCGCCCACTTCCTGCGGATTATCGTAATGCACCGGCATGCCTGTCTTGATCCCCGGTTCAACGAAGAGCGCCTTCAGGCCGAAATATCGCTCGGCCATTTCCGCGAGAGTCGCGTTCAGCGACGGCACCACGGACGCAATCATCACGCCCTTGATTTCTGTCGCGGCCAGTCCAGCTAGAGTGAAAAGCTCTCGCGTCAGGATTCCGTATTCGTCGACCGTTTGATCGCGCGCCGTCGTCAACCGCCAGTTCGCCAGCAGTTCGTTGCCGCGAAACACGCCGAGCACCGTGTTCGTATTCCCCACGTCCATTGCCAGCAGCATCATTCCGCCTCTGCCACCGTTCCGGAAATCACGCTTTCGATTTTTCCGTCCTCGCGTTTCACACGCAAAATTCCCATCGGCTCCAGCCCCGCCGTTGTTCCCACAAAATTATCCGTGCTCGTCGAGATCCTCACGCGCTTGCCCTCGAAGTAGCTCGATACTTCAGCGAATCTCCGCAAAATCGGCGCGGCCCCCTCCGCTATAAATTGATTGTAGTAGCGGTCGAGGTGCCGCAGCAACCGCGCAAGCAGGTCGAGCCGCGAATGCACGCGCCCCGTCTCCATTCGCATTGACGTCGCGATGCCTGCAAGTTCGCTGGGCATTTTCGGCTGGTTCACGTTGATGCCAATCCCAATCACGGCAAAATGCATTCGGTCCGGCTCGGCTTGCATCTCCGTCAAAATGCCGCAAACCTTTTTGCCTTTCAGCAGGACGTCGTTCGGCCAGCGAATGTCTGGCGGAAGACCGCTTTGTTCGGCAATCGCGTCGTACGCCGCCAGTCCAGCCACCAGAGTCAATGCCGGCGCCAGCATCGGAGAAATCTGCGGCCGCAGCAAAATGCTGACGTAAATTCCCGCCGCTTTTTCCGAATGCCACGAATGGCCCGCTCGCCCGCGCCCTGATGTCTGTTCCTCCGCGACGACGACCGTCCCGTGCGCCTCTCCTTCTTCTCCCAGGCGCATCGCAACCGTGTTCGTCGAGTCAACTTTGAAGAAGTGAAAAATATGTTTCGCGAAAGGTGTGCCGCGCAATCCTCGCGCAAGCAATTTCGGCGCCAGAACGTCCGCCGCTCGCTCGATGTGGTAGCCCGTCCGCGGATGTCCCTTCACTTTTACGCCTGCTGCTCGCAGCGTTTCAATCCAGCGCCACACGGTTTGCCGACGCACGCCGATTTCCTTCGCGATTTGTGCGCCGCTGATTACGATCGTGGTGTTTTCGGAAAGCAGGGACAGCAATGCATCAATGCGCTTGTCCGTGCGCCCAAGCAGGCTAGGCCGATTTTTCTGCGCGCGTGATTTCGTTGCAACCATGATGGGTCAATCTTCCGTTAGACTCGATACGGTTTCAGCGGCTCAGAGTCGCCTCAAAAAAACCAGCGTTGTCATCCCTAGCCGCCATGCGGCGAGGGATCTGCTGTTCGCGGGACGTCAGGAAAACTGCGCCCCATTATTCAAGTTGCGCCAGCCGCTCCACTATTTTCTGGTACTCGATCTGTCGTTCAGCCAGCGTCGCTTCCAATCCGCGAACAATTTCCGCCGGCGCGCGGCTCCGAAACGTATCATCCGCCAACCGCTGTTTCTTCGACGCGACATCTTTTTCCAGCCGCTCTTTCTCTTTTTTCAGTTTTGCCGCTTCTGCTTTGGCATCGACTGGCTCGCCTTCAAACTGAATTCGTAAGTCGAATTGCGATGTGGAGCGTACTGCTCCCTCGCCGCTCTTGAGTTTTCCTGATTGGATGTTCAGCGCCGAAAGACTGCCGAGTCGCAGAATCACATCGAGATTCTCCGCGGCTCGATTGCGCACTTCAGAATCCTCCGACGCGAAATCCGCCGCCACTTTCTTCTTCGTATCCAGCTTTATTTCCGCGCGTATATTTCGCGCCGCCACCACAATCTCTTGCACCAGCGCAACGCTCCGCTCCGCCTCTGGATTTGCCCAGGCCGGCTGAAACCGTGGGAAGCTTTGAAGCGAAATGGATTTTGCATCTGCCTTTTGCGGCAGCCGGTGCCACAGTTCTTCAGTAATGAATGGCATAAATGGATGCAGCAGCCGCAGTGCGCATTCGAACGCCGCAAACAAATTCCGCCAAGTCGCGATTGCATCTTCACGATTGTCGGACGCAAGTTGCGGTTTCAACCACTCGATATACCAATCGCAGAAATCGCCCCAAAAAAAGTGGTAGATAACGTGCGCCGCTTCATGAAAACGGAAATTCTCGAGCGCATCGTTCATCTGTTCCGTCACCGCGGCCAGCCGCGAAAAAATCCACTGATGCGGCAGCGCATCGCACGTCGCATACGGAGCCTTCGAGCGAACGTCCGGAGCCGCCAGCTCTTCGAGAGTCACGCCCATCGCTTCGATCTTCTCCAGATTGAAGAATAAAAATCGCGCCGCATTCCAAATCTTGTTCGCAAACGCGCGATAGCTCAAAATGCGCTCTTCGCTCAGCGCGATGTCCGTTCCAGGAGCCGCCATCACAACCAGTGCGAATCGCAGCGCGTCCGTGCCGTATTTCTCGATAATTTCCAGCGGATCGATTACGTTCCCGCGCGTTTTCGACATCTTTATTCCATGAGGGTCACGAACAAT
>DASRQP010000257.1:0-7086 GCA_035696585.1 Candidatus Acidiferrales bacterium
ACGCAGTCCGCCGTGGGCGACAAGCGCGGGCTGTGGAGCACGGTGCTCGCCGCGGCAATTTTAGTCGGCGAAGACGATTAGTTTCCGGAGAATTTCCTCCTTTCGCGCTCCGTAATCGATTCCCATTCTCTGGCTGGGCGAATCTCTGAAGATTCCCGCCCCGTCCGGCAGACTCTCAATGGTACTCTTCGATAGGATTGTGAGGCCCTTGACGTGAAAAAAGCTCGCGCTGTTTGCGCATTTGTCGTAATCGCCGGGATGAACTTCGTCTCCGGCACGGGCCATCCGGGACTCGCGAAGCAACTGAAAGTCGCGCCCGCCGCTCGCGGCGTGTTCATTGTTTTTCTTGGCACGGGAACGCCGCGACCGGATCCGGAGCGCCAAGGGCCGTCGTTGGCGATTGTTGCGAACGGCAAGGCGTATATCGTCGATGCGGGCGTCGGAGTCGTGCGCCAGGCCGCTGCTGCGTACCGGCGAGGCATCGCCGCGCTTCAACCGAATAGACTCGATATCGCTTTCCTGACGCATCTGCATTCGGACCACACGCTCGGCCTGCCCGATTTAATTCTTACGCCGTGGGTGATGCATCGCACCGCACCTTTGCGACTTTACGGCCCAACGGGCACACAGGCAATGGCCGACAATATCGAAAAAGCGTACGCGGAAGATATCAAGATTCGCATCGAAGGGCTGGAACATCAGACCACGACTGGGCATCAAGTTGTGGCCCATGAAATACAGCACGGTGTCGTTTATCAGGACGCGAATGTAAAAGTCACGGCGTTCCCCGTTCTGCACGGAAGCTGGAAGGAAGCGCTAGGCTATCGCTTCGATGCTGATCGCAAATCGATTGTGATTTCGGGCGACACGCGGCCCGCGCAAAGCGTTGTTGACGCGTGCAACGGCTGCGACATTCTGATCCACGAAGTCTATTCGGAAGCGTCGGGAAAGCCTGGAGCGCCCGTAGAACCGGCCCCCACTGGTCAATATTTCCGATCGTTCCACACTTCAGCCGAGGAACTCGGAGAAATCGCGGTGAAGGCGCGCCCGAAAGTTCTGGTGATAACGCATTACGTCCCGCTGGTAAACAGCAATCAGACAGAGATGCTCGAAGGAATCCGCAAGAAATTCAACGGGCCTGTGGTGGTGGCAAACGACCTCGATGTAATCTCGCCGTGATGTTTTCTTGTATTCGTGGCAGCTTGGCTTCACTTCAGCGGCATCCTATTTCTGGGCACACTCGGAATCATCTCTATTTAGTGGAAGACGCTTTCTGGTTATTCTAAGCCTTCACGGAAGAGCGCGGGATTTCACACGCCGGGTGCCGTTTCGGTCTCAACGGCGAGGATTCCTTAGACAACGTCATGCAAAAGGACACTCAGATCGCCACAGTGAAGATTCTCGAGAACGTGCCGCTGGCGCCGTACAGCAATTATCGCATTGGCGGACCTGCGCGCTATTTTTGCGAGGCGACGAACGAAGAGGAAGTTCGCGCGGGCGTGCTGTTTGCGCGCGAGCAAAATCTGAAGCTTTTCGTTCTGGGCGGCGGAACGAATCTGCTGATCAGCGACAGCGGCTTCGACGGACTGGTGCTGAAGCCGAGCTTGATGCAGCTCGAAGCGCACGGAAACGTGGTGACGGTGGGTGCGGGGGTGCTGGTCGCGGACTTGTTGACGTTCACGATTCAGTATTCGCTAAGCGGACTCGAATGGGCGGGCGGATTGCCCGGGACGGTTGGCGGCGCGGTGCGCGGAAATGCGGGAGCGTTTCGCGGAGAGATCAAGGACCGTGTCGTCAGCGTGGAAAGCTTCGACGTGGAGACGCTGGAAACGATTTCGCGCGAGAACGCGGCATGCCAGTTCGGTTACCGGTCGAGCATTTTCAAGGAAAAGAACGGACGCGAAATTATCCTAACGGCAAAAATCAGCATGGTTCATGGTGAGCTTCAGGCGATTGCCTCGGGAATTCAAGACAAAATCAATTACCGGCTGGAACGGCATCCGATGGAATATCCGAACATTGGCAGCACGTTCAAGAATGTGGACCTGAAATTAGTGCCAAAAATATGGGCGGAGGCGGTGGCGAAAGTCGTGAAAGTCGATCCGTTTCCCGTGGTGCCCACGGCGTATTTGATTTCAGAGGCGGGATTGCGCGGGACGCAGCATGAGGGAGCGCAAGTGTCGCAAAAACATCCCAATTTTATTGTGAATCTGGGCGGCGCGACCGCTGAGGACGTAAAATTCCTGATTGCCGTGGTGAAGGAACGCGTGTTCGAGAAGTATGGGATCAGGCTCGAAGAAGAAATTCAGCTAGTTTGATGTTCGAGCGCGCCACGCGCATTTTTCCACGCTGCGCGGCCGAAAAAGCAACAGCAGATTCCTCGTCGCATGCCTCCTCGGAATGACACATCGTTCTGTGTTTGTGCACCCTGATAAATGCGGCTGATTCTTGGACGCAACACGGATCCCCGGTCGGACATACTGCGTCAGGCAACCGATTCGCGATGCCAAGAACTGCGTCTGATTCTTGGTGGCGCTGGGTCTTAGCGTCCGACTGACGCGCTCTTCGCTTTGTCCGCACGAACGGCCGGAACATCGACCAGATGCTCGGCCAGGAACCACACTTGCAATTCATTCGTGCGAATTACCTGGCTGACGAGCAGGTCGTTTGTGCCGTCGTCGCCCGCTTCCGAAGCGTCACGCGCAAACGTCCGCGCTTCCTTCAAAATGATTTCATGCGCCTCGAGCAGGCGTGAGAGTTGCACGGGGAGTTCCTCCCGGCCGCGCGGAGGACGTGCAATCAACGTGGTCTCGGCCACATCGGCAGCCATGGCCAGACTGATGGCCCCCAGAGTCTGAATGCGCTCGGCGATGGTGTCGACCAGTTCGTCCTGCTCGTCGTGATGCTTATCGAAGAGAAGATGAATCTGATAGAACGTGTGGCCCGCGACCTGCCAGTGATGCTTCTTGTACATATCGCGGAGGGTCATTGTATCGGCGAGGAGTTGATTTAAGTTTTCCGCGCTGGCGGCGCAAACTTTTTCGTCGAGCGCGATGGGTAGTTTTGCAATTTTGCCGTAGGGCTGAATCTCACGCGCCTGTTGGTGCAGGATGGGCTTGGATTGCCGTGTTCCTTCTTCGAGTTGATTGTAATCGGGACCGCGCTTATCGTTCTTGGGGCTCATGGACTCTTCTCCTTCTTTGCTAAATTAATCGCTGCTGTGAACTACGGAGCGATGGTGATGGTTCGGCGCTGAGTTCTTGCGTGTGTCTTTCTTTTCCGCGTGCTGATCGAAGTAACCGATGCGTTCGAGGACCGCGCCGACGATGAGCGGAAGCGCAACCGTGGCGTCCTCGAAGACTTCGGCGAATTTTCCACCTTCGTCAGCGGGCACGAATTTTCCCCACGAAACGGCTTCTGTGTACGTGCTGCCGGAAAGTCCGCCCCAATGCACGGGCTCGGGACAAATGCGCAGGCCGTAGTTGTAACGCTTGAGCGGCATTTCCTCGTAGCCGCGGCGCGCGAGCAACTCCGCATAAACGCCAAACTGCTGCGACCAATTGCGCGGAACGCCGCCGCCAACGGTGAAAATTCCCATGCGCTTGGTAGCAAGCATGGTCTCGGCGAAATGCTCGAAGTCGGTGAAGGAGTCGAAGCGCAGCTCGGGGCGTCCGTCCTTGCGGCGCTGGCGCTGGTGCAGCGCGAAATCGATGCCGATTTCGGAATCGGTGAACGCCGGAATGAAAACCGGAACATTATTTTCGGCGGCGGATTTCAAGATGCCGCGCCCTTCCGCGTGCTCAATCAAGAATTCGCCGATCCGGCGATTGAGTTTCCAGCTCGATACGATTTCGCTGGGATCCCATTTCTCGAAGAGCGCCTCGACAATTTCCTCGATGTAATCGAGATTGACCTCCGGTTCGAGCGAATCGTAGACGCGATTGTAACCCGCGAAGAAGAGCTCCTTGTCGCCCATCTTGGGATCGTAGCGGAAATGACTCTTGCCGGCGGCTTCGACAAGGCCGTGAGCCATGAGCGCGCCCGTGGAGACAACAGCTTTCACGATTCCGGAATCAATCAAATCGCAAAAGACGAGACCCATTTTTGCGACGGTGAGCGCGCCGGAAAGAGTGAGCACAACGAAGCAATCTTTGTCGCGCGCCATCGCTTCGAGAACATCTGCGGCGTCACCGACCTGGCGTCCAGTGAAAGCCGTCCTGCCCATCGCGCGGACGAGAGAATCCACGGTGCGCGCTTTGGAAAGATCGAGTGGATGAGTCGGCGTGAGGCGATCCGCGATGGGATCATGCAGAACGCGTTCGGTCACTCCCTTTTTCTTTGCCATTCACGTTCCTCGCAGGTAATGTATCACCTCCAAAGCGTTCTTTGCTGTTTAAAATCGCGCAAAAATATTTTGTGGGCTATAAATAGCGCAAAGTGCGTCAAGAGCAAAGAAAAAAATCTGCCTGCGAGGGTCTCCCATCGTGGAACTGAAAAGTTACACACTTGCTTCGCCGGAAAATTTCGGAGGCATTCCGGAAGAGAATTCGCGTTATGAAACGTCGCGCGCGGTGATTTTTCCCGTGCCGCTCGAGCGCACAACCACGTATGAGCACGGAACGCGCAATGGTCCGGCCGCGATTATTGCGGCGAGCCGCAACATGGAGACGTGGGACGAGGAACTCGAAGTCGAGACGTATTCGAAAATCGGGATCGCGACGCTCCCCGCGATTGACACGGCCGAAGGAACACTCGAAAAAGTGTTGGCGGAAATTCATACGACGGAACTCGCGCTGCTCAAGGACGGGAAATTCCCGGTAGCGCTGGGCGGCGAGCATTCGCTGACTCCGCCGCTTGTATCCGCGGCAGCGAAAAAGTTTCCGGAGCTTGCGGTGCTGCAAATCGACGCGCACGCGGATTTACGCGAGGCGTATCAGGGGAATCGCGCGAGCCACGCTTCGGCGATGCGCCGCGTGGTGGAGATATGTCCCGCGGTGCAAGTGGCCATTCGCTCGCTTTCGATTGAGGAAGCGGAGGCGATTCCCCGACTTCACACGAAGATTGTTTGGGCACGAGATATTGCACGCGCGCGGAACGATGACTGGATTCCACGCGTGATCGAGCATTTGCCCGAGCACGTTTACCTGACCGTAGACCTCGACGGGTTCGATCCCGCGTACATGCCCGCAACAGGGACGCCGGAGCCGGGCGGCCTCGATTGGTATCAAGTGACAGCGCTGATTCGCGCCGTGGCCGAGGCGCGGAATATTGTTGCGGCAGATGTGGTCGAGTTGCTGCCGCAGGCCGGGGAGCACGCGTCGGATTTTCTCGCCGCAAAATTGGTTTACAAAATTCTGGGATATAAGTTCTGCTTACTCAGGCAGTAGGGCGAGGCTGGCAAGCGTGCGACTCACCCTATTTTTCCTGTTGGCGTCCACTTTTTCTTTTTCCGCGACACGGGCGCAGGCTCCTGCGAGTGTTCCTGTTTTCAAAATCGTGCCGAATGAAAGTGCGATTCACTTCAGCGTCAAGGCAACGGCGCCTGTCGACGGTACTTTCGGCAAGTGGAACGCCACTCTGACATTCACATCTCCCGATGTGACGTCGGGAGTTTTGGACATCAAGATTCAAGCGGCCAGCGTGAATACCGGAAACGGCATCAAAAACCGCAAGCTGAAAGGCAAAGATTTTTTTAATGCCAAACGGGACGCGTTGATCACATTTCGATCAACGAGGGTTATTCAGACTGGTCCTGACAGCTTCGAAGTTAGCGGCGACTTTACGTTGCGCGGAGTGACAAAAGTCCAGACGCTGGCGCTGACGATTACCGGCAAGGGAACAGGCTCGGGAAGGATTATCGGAACCATGGCCTTCGACCGCAAAGACTACGGGATGACCAAAGGAATTCCGTTCGTAAAGATCGCCGATCGCGTCGAGGTGAGTGTTAACCTGAAGGCGACGCAAGTCAGTGGGCCGCGATTGGTCTACAAGCAGTAGCCTTAGGTGCCGATGGATTGCGGCTGGGGAGAAGTTGCAACGCCTGCGCGGGAGAAATAAATTAGCTCGCTTCGGTGACAAGGCCGGTAGAAGGTTCCGGGTGAAGATCTCCATCACGACTAGTGGATGCGCTTTCGCTCGCTTCGGCCTGCATCATTTCCGGGCTTGGTTCGACGGGAGGGGCGGCGATCACCGTGGCGGGGTCATTTACAAGTTCAGATACTGCCTCTGGCACGGGTTCGCATGCAGGCCCGGATACAATTTCGGGCACAGGCTCCAAGCACTCTTGTGCGGGCGCTTCCCGCTGATTCGCCAACAACTCCTCGACCGCTTTGATTAGTGGCCGACCAGCCGCTGTTTTCGGTAATACGCGCGACACTCCGGCCTGCTTGGCCGCCGAATCCATTTCCGGGGAATCATGAATCGTGAATAGGAGGATCGCCGCGGAAGGCAACTGTCTGGAGATCTGGCGCGCTATCTGCAACCCGTCCATATCGGGCATGGCGAAATCAAGAATGGCCACGTCGGGCTTGAATTCTTGCGCCTTTGCTATCGCCTCGCGTCCGTCCGGCGCTACCGCGACTTCCCATCCTGCATCACGCTCAAGCATGAGATGCAGGAGTTTCCGTACTAGCTCGTTATCGTCGGCGACCAGTATTCGCTTTCGCATCACACGTAGAAGGCCCCCCGAATTTAGCGAATGTCGGATAGCCTACATAGCGATTTTCCTCCTGTAAATACAGTGAATCCCGTAGTGTAATTTTCTGACAAGCAGTCATCCATGTGCGCAAGACAATGCTGAGACTCTCAAACGTTTGTGTTGCTTTTCCGGACGCGTGATGTGAGATAATCCGCCGACATGGAACCGCACAGAATGGGCGTTATCTATTACGACCACGGACTGCTGGCGTGGATTATCATCGGACTGATCGCCGGATGGCTGACGGGCACGGTGACGCGCGGGCGAGGCTTTGGATGTTTCGCCGACACGATTCTGGGAATGGTGGGGGCGCTGATCGGCGGATGGATTTTCTCCAAACTTGGAATCACAGCGTTTGGATTTTTTGGGAGCCTGGCGGCCGCGTTCGT
>DASRQP010000258.1:0-9666 GCA_035696585.1 Candidatus Acidiferrales bacterium
TTGCTCCAGCCGGTGCGCCCGCGCGAGAATCAGCACGAATATCGGCCCGGTGGCTACAATCAGCGCGGAGTGGCCCGCGGTCGTATAGTCCAGGCCGACAATAAAAAGGCCGCGATTTATCACCACGCCGAAAAATCCCAGCACCACGAAATTCCAGAGGTCCTTGCGATTGAAATGCGAACGCCTCGGCGCCGCGAAATAAAGCGGCAACATCAAAACGCCCGACAAAATAATGCGGAAGGAAGTCAGCGTGTAGGGATCAAAATACCGCAGGGTGATTTTCGCAATCACGAAATTGAACGACCATCCCAGGACCATCACCAGGATCAGCGAATACAGCAGCACAGGATGGCGCGGACGTTCCACCGATTACGTAAGTACCTCCCGCCGCACCGTTAATTTTTCAATGCGGTCGAGCTTCGGCTGATATCCAATGCCGGGCCCCGACGGAACTTTAATCGTCCCTTTCGGCGTCACTTCCACTTCGGGCTCGATGATGTCTTCCACCCAGTAGCGCTTGCTCGCCGACACGTCGCCGGGCAGCGCGAAATTTTCCAGCGTCGAGAGCGCGATATTCTGCGCGCGTCCGATTCCCGACTCCAACATTCCGCCGCACCAAACGGGAATTCCGTTCTTCTGGCACAAATCGTGAATGCGCCGCGCGGGCGTATGGCCTCCCACACGCCCCAGCTTCATATTGATGATTTTGCACGCGCCGATGTCGATTGCCGCCACAGCGTGCGAATAATCGTGGATGCATTCGTCGAGGCAAATCGGCGTTTCGAGCTGCTTCTGCAATTTCGCGTGACTGTAAATATCGTCCCAACCCAGCGGCTGCTCGATCATCATCAGCGCTAACGGGTCGAGTTGCTTGAGCAGCGGCGCGTCTTCCAGACGGTACGCCGAATTTGCGTCCACCATCAGTCGTATGCGTGGCCAACGTTTTCGCAGCGCTTCCACTGGCTTCAACTCGAGTCCGGGCTTCACTTTAATCTTGATTCTCTGGTACCCCGCCGCGAGTTCGTTCTCCACGTTGGCGATTAATTGTTCGACGGTCGGTTGAATCCCAATCGAAACGCCGCACGAAATTTCGTCGCGCACTCCGCCGAGCAGTTTCCACAGCGGCTGGCCTTTTTGCTTTGCTTCCGCGTCCCAAATCGCTGACTCGATTCCACCCTTGGCCATATTGTGGCCGCGAGTGTGCGCGAGCATTTCCCAAACGTCGCGGGCCGCGCCGAATTCTCTGCCCCGAATTTCCGGCCACAGAAAGTCGCGCAGAATATGCCATGCCGTGTCAACCGTCTCCGGCGAATAATGCGGGGCTTCCCCTGCCACGCATTCTCCCCAGCCGCTGACGCCGTCGGATTCCACCTGCACCAGGAAAATCCGACGGTCCGTTGTCTCGCCGAAACTCGTCTCGAATCGCATGACCATCGGCATGCGAATCTCCCGCAAAGTCACTTTTTGTACGCGCATCGTTTACCCCGATTAGTTCAGTTCGCTTGCCTTAATCGCAGTTTGTCGAACACAAGCTTGTGCTAGTTCGTCGCGATTTCCGCCGCTACACTCGCTTCCTTTTCGAGAATGTAACTGGCTTCCCTCGCCGCAACCTCGAGTCCCGTCACAATAAACCCTTTCTCGATTCTGTCTAAAAATTGCTCGCGCATCTGGCTTTGCACTCGAGCGCCCGCGGCCGGGTCGATCTGTTTGCGTTCGCTGATGTCCGCCGGAATTGTAATCCTCGCGGCGGCGCTAGACGCATGTGGCAGTTTCCCGATCAGAATTCCGTTCACGCGCTTCGAATCCAGATACCATTCGGCCATCAGCCGGTCCGTTGGTAGCCCCGCGTGCAGCGGGCTCTCCGTGATTCCATAACAATTCGGAATATACCGTTTCACCACCGCGCCCAGCCGGTTGATGTTGAAATGCGCGTTCTTCAGCTCCAGCGGGTCAAACGTCCACGCCACCAGATGAATCCCCCGCGCCAGCGCATCGCTCCTCTGCGCCAGTTTCAGCATTCGGCCAATGCCGCGATCGCGAAATTCCGAAAGCACCGCCGTCATGTGCGAATGAATAATCGGCTTGCCGTCATGAAATCCGGCCAGCCCCAGCGTGAACCCAACCATTTTTTCTCCGGCGAACGCGCCCAGCGTCTGCCCACCCGTCTCCCGCGCCACGACGAACAGCCCCGAAGGCGTGGCGAGATCTTCACCCCAAGTGACGAGCTGAATGCGGACGCACTCTTCGTATTCCGCGAGCGTCGAAACGTGCCGCACGGTAATCGGAGCTTCCGCTACCCGTTGGCTTTTGCCTGGACTTTTGCCTGGTCCCATAATTTTTCCATTTCATCGCGCGGCACTTCGGCGAATCGCCTGCCCCGCTGCCGAGCGCTGTTCTCCATCCATTTAAATCGTCTCGCGAATTTCGCGTTCGCGTGCTTCAGTGCAAGTTCCGGGTCCGCGCCCAAGAACCGCGCCACATTCACCACGGCGAACAGCAAATCGCCCAGCTCCTCTTCAACTTTTGCTTGAAGTCTGTTTTTGTCGGGCTGAAGCAGAGCCTCGCGCAACTCGGAAATCTCCTCTTCCAATTTCTCGAGTACGCCCTCAATATTTTCCCAGTCAAATCCGATATTCGCGGCTCGCCGAGTCACTTGATAGGCTTCAAGTAACGCTGGAAGTCCGCGTGGCACTCCTGCCAGCACAGAATCCTCCGAGGCGAGTTTCGCGCCAAGAGCAGATTTCGATTCCCCGGCTCGTTCTTCCGCCTTGATCTGCTCCCAGTTCTTGAGGACGTCCGCCGACGTACGGGCTTTCACTTTTCCGAACACGTGCGGATGGCGCCGGACCATCTTTGTGTGCACTGCGTGAATCACGTCGCCGATGTCGAACTGCCCCGCCTCGCGCGCCAGTTCCGCATGAAAGACAATTTGCAGCAGCAGGTCACCCAACTCCCCCGCGAATTTCTCCGCGTCGCCTTTCTCCATCGCGTCGAGGACCTCATACGCTTCCTCGACCAGAAACGGCCGCAAACTCTGGTGCGTCTGCTCGCGATCCCAAGGACACCCATTCGTTGCCCGCAACCGCTTCTGCAGCGCTACCAGTCCCTTGAACAAACGCCCGGCGTCACGCGCGCGCTTGGCCGCACCTCGCGGTTTCGCTCTTGACGGCTTGGCTTTCGGCCGGCCTCTCGCCTTTTTCAGATGTCTCGAATGGAGCGCCACAGGAAATTCTGTCCGACTCCGCGCAACCCGACACTGTACGGCACGCGCACGCCCGCTGACAAGATGCAATTGGGGAATTTATGTACTTAACTTCCCGCCCTTCCCCCTGCCAAACAGCAACGCTCGCTCTAACTTACTAACAGGACAAGTAATGTACGGGTGTGATAATCTCCGATCCCGATGGCAGATGATGCATTGGGGCGTTATCCACCCGCCAAAGCAGCCGCTGCTGAGGAACGTCGCCAGAGAATAAAACTCATGCGGGATTTGTTGAGTCTGCCAACGCGAGAACTATTTATCGGTGCGTTGCGCTTACAAGGGATCGCAGAAGGTTCCGGAGAGTGGCAAGCAGCCCTCGCTGCTTGGAATGATTCTCAGCGGCAGCGTGACTGACATATTGCTCAAGAGCATCCCATTTTTGGGCCTGTTCGCCGGCAGGATACTTAGCCATGTCCCGTTCGAAGATGGCGAGAAGTCTGTCAGCGGGCGCTTGCGGCTTTTGTATGTCTCTTGCGAGTTCGGCAGTGTGGGCCATTCTGTCCAGTCCGTCAGGCATACTTATTATTATAATTGGGATGCTACTACTCGTGGTAGGCCGCGTCAAGGTCAGCGTAACGCCTGTGTTTCCAAGTCTCGCAAAGTAGTCACAGGCTAGTCTCTATGCTGATATCTTCCAATCTAGAAGACCCCCACTAAAAATGAGCCGAGGAAGTTAAATATATAATTGCCGCAATTTGCTCTCGTCGTGACGCCTGCTTGCAGTAATGGTAGACTCAACATACCGTGCGATTCCTTCCACGGCGAATCTGCAAAGGAGCACTTCGTGGCTGATCCGAAGCATGACGAGAAACGCGACGAAAAACAGGACGATTCGTTTCGCGTCGTGGACCGCCGCCTCTTCACTTCCGAAGGCGAATTGCGACCCGAAGCCGCCGAAGAGCAGCGGCGCGAAAAGGCCAAGCCTCCACAGCCCGCCGCCAAAGCTGAAAAGGCCGCCAGTCCAGCCGCGCCTGTCGCTGAGGAATCGAAACCCGCTCCCAAGGCCGATAAGAACTTTCAATTGTTGATCGATCTTCTCGCGCGAAACGCCGCGGCGCTGATGGGCGGGATCCCCGATCCTGCCACGGGACAGGCTTATCTCGACCTGGAAGGCGCGCACGAAATGATTGATATGCTCGACATGTTGCGCGACAAAACGCGCGGCAACCTCGCGCCCGAAGAAGAAAGTCTGCTCTCGGAAGTCGTCGGCAGCCTCAAGCTATCCTACCTGGAAGTCTCGAAAGCCGCCGCCAAGGCGATGCGCGAAGGGGCCAAGGGCGCGCGTTAGTTCGATGTCCCCCGGCGACACTCTGGCATCTTCGTCCTCGCAGCGTCTCCGGCTCACCGTTCTTGGCTCAGGCACGTCCATGGGCGTTCCGACGCTCGCGTGCCATTGCGAGGTTTGCCGCTCAAGCGACCCGCACGACCGCCGCACCCGCCCGTCAGTCCTGCTTTCGTATCATGGCCGCAACGTGGTCATCGACACGACGCCCGATTTCCGCTCCCAGGCTTTGCAGGCCGGCCTCGAACACCTCGACGCCATTCTTTACACGCACGCGCACGCCGACCACATTCTTGGCCTCGACGATATTCGTCCATTCAATTTGAAGCAAAAGTCGGCCATCCCGATTTTCGCTTCCGAAGACACGCTCGCGATTCTCCGCCGAACTTTCGCTTACATTTTCGCCGGGCCATCTCTGGAAAGCTCGCTGCCGCAGGTTGAACTCCACGCCATCGACGGCGCATTCGAACTTTTCGGCGCGGAAATAATTCCTTTCCCCGCGCGTCACGGCTCCGTCACGGTCTACGGGTTTCGCATCGGCTCGATTGCCTATCTCACCGATTTCAATACGATCCCTCAAGCCTCGAAAGATCTGCTGCGCGGCCTCGACCATCTGATTCTCGACGCGCTGCGTTACACTCCTCATCCCATGCATTCAACGGTCGAGCAATCGCTCGCGCTGGTTCGCGAACTCGCCCCGCGCCATGCGTGGTTCACGCATATTTGCCATGACCTTGGCCACGCCGCCACCAACGCGCGGCTTCCCGAAAACGTGCGCCTCGCCTATGATGGCCTCACCTTCGAGGTAGATCTCTGATGTCCTTCGCCGTTCTTCATTCGCCGGGGGAGTGGGGCTCTCGATTCGACTCGAATTCGCGCGCCGTACTCTCCATCGGCAATTTCGACGGCGTGCACCTGGGTCACCAGAAAATTCTCAGCACCGTTGTCGAACGCGCCCGCCGAACTGGGACTCTCGCCGCGGTGATTACGTTCTCTCCGCATCCCGTCAGCGTTTTGCGGCCCGAACGCGCGCCCGCGCAGCTCGAGACATTTGACCAGCGTCTCGCGCGTCTCGAAGCTCTTGGCCTCGACGCCGTGCTCGTTCTGCATTTCGATCTCGCGATGGCCGCGCTTTCCCCCGAACAATTTGTTCGGCGCATTCTCATCGACAGCCTTCGCACATCCGCAGTGCTCGTCGGCGAAAACTTCCGTTTCGGACATCGCCAATCGGGGAACGCGCGCGTTCTCACCGAACTTGGCCGCCAACTCGATTTCGCAGTCGAATCCATTCCGCCCGTCGTGATTCGCGGGAAAATTGTTTCAAGCTCGGCTATTCGTGATGCGCTTCGCGGCGGCCGCGTGACGCAGGCCGCCCGATTTCTTGGGCATCCCTTCTCACTCGCCGGCGAAGTTCGTCCTGGCACCGGTACGGGCCGCCGTTTCGTTTTCCCCACACTCAATCTCGCCACCAAGCAGGAATGTCTGCCCGCGCACGGAGTCTACGCCACGGAGACTCTGCTCGATGACCGCATCTACCGCTCGGCGACAAATATCGGCGTGCGTCCAACCTTCGACGGCACGCACCTGACCATCGAGAGCCATCTCTTTAATTTTTCAGAGGAGATTAGTTCGGGACCGTTGGAAGTCCGCTTCTGGCATCGTCTGCGCGACGAACAAAGATTCTCCGGCCCCGACGCCCTGCACGCGCAAATTCAGCGCGACTTGGCCCGCGCCCGCTCGTTCTTCGCCCGCCTCGACTCAGCGCGCCTCAACGCCGCACAGCGCACTTCCCCGCCCGCCTAGACTCCGACCACCGCGCCAATAAAGCCTCGCCACGCACGCCGCTGTGGGGGCATCCCGTCTTTGCGTGTTTATGGAATTAGCACTTGACTTTCAACGAGTCAGGGGCTAGCTTCCTGCCAAGACCTAACCCAATCAGGCGGGGACCATGTCGTCCAACGCTTCGACGTACGAGATCAGGAAGCCAATTGCTGTCGTCCTGTTTGCGGGAGCCCTCGCAATTCTTTGCCTTGATGCTGCCTTGATCATTCAAAACAGGACATTGAAGAAGGAGCTGGCGGCGCCGCCTGCGCTACTGCCTCAAGTCGGCACGAGAATCGAGCGCTTGGAAGGGGTTGCGCTCGACGGGTCGAAGATTCAGGTAGTTTTCACCGGGCAGAGCAACGGTACTCTCTTCTTTGTATTTTCCACGCAGTGTGCAGTATGCAATCTAAACTGGCCCGAATGGCAGTCCATCGCCCGGTCGGCGCAGGGACGAGGCCTTCGCCTCGTGTACGCTAACATTGAGTCGCCGCTAGCCCGTGAATATGCGGAGCAATATGGCATTGACGACGCGACCCTGTTCGCACAATTAGACCCTCGATACGAGGCCGCGCTAAACCTGCGGCTTGTACCGGAAACAATATTGATCGGACAGAGCGGCACAAGTGAAAGCGTGTGGCCCGGCCTTCTAAATGAGCAGAACGTTCAAGAAATATTGAATAATCTCAACTCTGTGAATGGAACGAAAGGGGGTAAGTCTTATGTCCAATAAAAGGTTGCCAACGCTGATCGGACTCGCGCTGTTTGGAGTGCTGACCCTTGCGTCGATGTCAGTTGGTGCGCTGCGCACACCCGCCACGCCATTTGGCGGGTGCTTCTCGCCCTGCACCGACGATACCCAGTGCATTAACCCTAAATGTTCGGCCTGTAATGGAACTTGCCGAAACGTTCCCTCCCTAAAAAGATGAACAAACTTTGAGGGCTGAATACTGCGGGCCCGCGCCGGGCCCGCAGCACAAATATCGCGTTGCGATGGCTATAAGGTCGGGGCAGACGCGTGTGTACACGCTTTCCGACGAGCAGGGATTACGATGCCCAAAGCGTTGACGTACGCACCAGGTAGAGGTTGGAAATTCCCCGCAGCGACGGTAGGAGTGGCGCTTTTTGCGCTTATCTCGACCGCGCAGACGCTATCGCCGGGCGAAGTCCGCATCAGCAGCCGACCCTATCAGCCTCAGCCGCAGGTTCTTCGTGCGGAAAGCCGCCTCGTGCGGATAGGCGCAGTGGTGCGCGACGGTAAGGGGCAGGTCGTGAGTGGACTGAGGAGCGAGGATTTTGCGGTTTACGAAGATGGAAAGAAACAGGCTATTTCGGAATTTTCCATTGAACAGCGACTGTTGCGTGGGCCTTCAGGCCGGGCCGCAGTGGCGTCCTCGGCTACACGGCCGAATTTGCAAGCACAAGAGCAGCCGCCACGACAGCGGTATGTTGCGTTGTACTTTGACGATCTGGACACGCGGTTTGGCGACATGCGACATGTACAAGTTGCTGCCGAAAACTTTATTCACCAAGGAGTAGGCCCAGAAGAAGTCGCGCTTTTCACCGCCTCTGGTTCGGGGAATGTCGATTTCACGCCGGATGCACCCGAAGTGCTGGCCGCGATTGAGAAGCTGAAGTTCCGAGGACGCGCAATCGCGAGCACTGGTTGTCCGCGAATCACGCCCTATGATGCGTATGAGATTGCCACCGAGCCGTTGCCCCCAATTAGCTCTCGTCTCCCACCGGGCTCTCCTACCTACGTGACGATTGTCGGCGAGGCAGTGCAGTGCAACTGCATCGACGAGACGAATCTTGAGGCCGACTGCGTAAGCCAGCAACAACAGGTTGTTCAAACGGAGTCGAAGGAGATGTGGAACTCCATTCGCGAGATGTCGCAGGATACGCTGAATACCGTCCAAGCGGTCGTCGATTACCTGGCGAAGAGGCCGGGTGAGCGCGTGCTGGTGCTGGCTTCGTCGGGATTTCTGACCGGCACGCTGGAGGATAAAGTCGACGCGGTGGTAGATAACGCACTGCGTGCAGGGGTGATCATCAACGCGCTGGACGCCAAAGGTCTCTACACGGAATTCCCGAACCAAGGCCAGATGGATGCCCAGACTGTAGACTTGTCAAACGGTGTGGCAAAGCACCAGGCCGAAAACTTCGGGCCGGCGATGACGAGCACCACGGCGGCCATGGCAGATTTTGCCGTTGGGACGGGAGGCCGTTTTTTTCACAACCGGAATGATCTTGGCGCTGGCTACTACTCACTAGCGGCGGCGCCGGAAACCGAATACCTACTGGGTTTCGCACCGGAAAATGCAAAACTGAATGGCGCATTTCATAAGTTAAAAGTGGAAGTCAACATGCCAGAAAAGTTCTACGTGCAAGCGCGGCCTGGGTATTTCGCTCCGACGAAGGAGGCGAAGGAATCGAGCCAGCCGACGCCGGAAGAGAAGATTGACGCGGAGGTGCGCGGCTCGGATGAGCGGAGCGATTTTCCGCTGAGCGTCAGCGAGAGGCCCGCAATCGCCAGCAAGGGCGGCCGGGAACTCAGCGTTCAGACGCGCGTAGACATTCAGAAACTTCCGTTCGAGCTACAGAAAGACCGACACGTGGATCTGCTGACGTTTGTGGTTGCGCTGTTTGATTCACAGGGAAAGATGGTCGCCGGCAAGGAAGCGCAGATGCAATTCGCCTTGAAGCCGGAGAGTTTCCAGCGGTTTTCGAAGAGCGGGATCAACGGCGCGATGTCGCTGGAAGCGCCTCCCGGCACATACCGCTTGCGTGTGGTGGTCGAGGAAGCGTTGCACAGCGAGATGAGCGCGACCAGTCGGCAAGCCCAAATCCAATAGTGTCAAAATTCAGGGGATTCAGCTCTTGCAGGTCTTGCAGTAGCCGCCGACTTCGGTGCGCGAGACCGTGATTTTCATCCCGCAGTCCTGCTCGATCTGCTGCTTGAGCTGCTCGTACAGCTCGCTCTCGAACTCGCGCACTTTGCCGCAGCGCAAACACGCTACGTGAATGTGATCGCGCGGTCCGTGACTCTCGTAAAAATGCCGGTGCCCGCGAAGATGCAGCAAATCCAGCTCGTCAATCAAGCCATGATGCTTCAGCAAATCCAGCGTGCGATAAACCGTGACGCGCGTGATTCGCGGATCGATCTTCTGCGCACGCGCGAGAATTTCTCCCGCATCCAAATGATGCGGAGCCGTATCCATCACCTGCAGCACGACGCGCCGCTGCCGCGTCAGCCGAATCGACCGCGCAGCAAGCTGCTTCTGTAATTGACCTGGTTTTT
>DASRQP010000259.1:0-4535 GCA_035696585.1 Candidatus Acidiferrales bacterium
TTCCAACCGAGCTTGTCAGCTGGGATTCTCTCAAGCACGCGCCGCGTCGCCGGCACTTCTTCACGGAATTCATTCAGGATGGACTCAACCATGGCTGTCATTGTGGATCTCCTCTCGAAAATTTGATGTTTGCTGCACCGCAGGACTATGTGTTTCTCCGGCTTATTGAAATCTCCGAGCCAACTCCCGTAGGCGCAGAGTACGCAAATACACTGCGCCTGCGAGCTTTCTTTCAGCGACGCGCTTCGGCCCGCGCGCGAATGCCGTTGAGAATGTGCGTCCAACCTGTGCCGATGCGTTGCCGGACGTCGTCCGGAATGGCGCCCAGAGCGAAGTGGTGGAACGCGATCAGCGTGCCGCCCTCGGTTTCGCTCAGCCGGTATTGAAGATTGGAAACAACCGCGTAGGACATAAACAGCGGGCCGCAGATCTCCAAGAGCGTCGGTCGCTTGATAGCCTGAACATTTCCCCAGAAATGGCCGTTGCCGTCGGCCAGGTCGCGATACCACCGGCCACCCGGCCACGCCTCGAGTTTCATCGGCATGGCTTTGCCGTCGGGCGTGTCAGCGCCCGGGCCGAGCTGTTCGAGCAGCGCAGCGAAACTCGAGTCGAGCGGCGCGTGCACTTGGATTTCTTGCGTCACATTCAAAATCAGATTTTCGACTGCTGGTGCGGCTGTTGCGGAACTCATAGTTCCTCCTTGTGATGTCATTTGGTTGAATCGGATTTCTGCGTTTTTGCTTCGGCTCGTTCCTTGACGCGAAGCAACTGATGTCCCCAGAAACGTTCGAAGGTTTCGGTCCATTCATGCAACGGCCGGATGGCCGCGGCATTGGTACGATAAAGCATGCGCCGACCCTCACGCCGCGCGCGCACGAGCCCTACGTCACGCAGCACGCGCAGATGCTTGGAAACCGAGGGCTGGGCCAGCCGCAGCGTCACCACGATGTCGCCAACGGGATGTTCCCGGACCGCCAGATAGCTCAGGATTTCCCGGCGGCGAATTTCGGCCACCGCGTTGAAGACGTCGGAAGTGGTAGTGGCGCGTGGCATGGAGAAATAATACATTCCCATATAGGAATATGTCAAGAAGAATTTTGCAACACCCCAGCGAACTGAAAGAGCCGAGTCTCCGCGCGCGCGTGACGGTATTGGGTCAGTTTGAAATCAAGCGGGGTTTGTAGTGCCTTCGCATGGTCTCCACGACCATACCGACCAACGCATACGTGGCAGCATTCATAAAAAGGGCAAAATAAAAACTGAGGGCGTAATGATGAGCCAGCGCAATGGGACAAGTCAGATAGGCCAGAGTCCACACAATCCCAAGTGGAGCTCGCGACGTTGCGGAGATGTAGAGGGTCCAAAAAACCACCACGAGTGCTCCCACGCCCGACCAAATCGCGATTCGGAGTTTCATGCCGCCGCCTCCTCCTTATTCTTTACGCTCCAATCATCCCCCTGAATCCCTCAAACTCCAAGCTGACTCCCTACCTGCGCGACGCCTCTTTGGTTGCAAAGCAAGCCTCAGGGTATAATCGCAGGATGCCTATGAAGCATACGGGTCCACGGATACGCAGCACCACGGTATTGTGCGTGCGCAAAGACGGCCACGTCGTGCTCGCGGGCGACGGGCAGGTGACGCTTGGCGAAGGCGTGGTTAAACACAACGCAAAAAAAATTCGCCGCCTCTTCAGCGACAAAATACTCGCGGGATTCGCAGGCAGCACCGCCGACGCGCTTTCGCTTTTCACGCGGTTCGAAAACAAGCTGCAGGAATATCACGGCAACCTCGCGCGCGCTGCGGTGGAGCTCTCGAAAGAGTGGCGCACGGATCGCTCCCTTCGTCATCTGGAAGCACTGCTGATTGTCGCCGACGCCAAATCGACCTTTCTGCTTTCCGGCAATGGCGACGTGATCGAGCCGGACGATGGCATCTGTGCGATCGGCTCGGGCGGGCCGTACGCGCTTTCCGCCGCGCGAGCTCTGGCGAAGCACACGAAAATGAACGCGAAGGACATTGCGCAAGAGGCCATGCGCATCGCCAGCGAAATCTGCATCTATACGAATGGCAATTTCTCCATTGAGGAACTCTAGCGGCGTGTGATTATGAAACGGCAAGCGAGGCTCCGTGAACGACAAGGGTAAGGATGAAAAAAACATGGTGATTTATCTCAACGGCGAATCTCCGGCGGCGGAACCGGAGCCGATGCCCTCGTTTGACGAGCTGACGCCTCGCGAAATCGTCATCGAGCTAGACAAATATATTATCGGCCAAACGCCGGCAAAGCGCGCCGTTGCTGTCGCGCTTAGAAATCGCGTGCGCCGGCAAAAGCTGCCGCCGGAGATGGCCGAAGACGTCCTGCCGAAAAATATTTTGATGATCGGGCCGACCGGCGTGGGGAAAACGGAAATTGCCCGGCGCCTGGCGCGGCTTGCGGGCTGCCCGTTCGTTAAAGTTGAAGCCTCGAAATATACCGAAGTTGGCTACGTGGGACGCGACGTGGAATCCATGGTACGCGATTTGGTCGAAGTCGCCATCGACATGGTGCGCGAGGAAAAACTCGATGAAGTCGCCGAGCGCGCCGAGCAAGCCGCCGAGGAGCGTCTGCTCGATTTGCTTCTACCAGCTTCGCCGCCACCGACAACGATCGAAACCACAACTCCGGCTTCCGAAGCGCAAGGGAAGGAAATCGCGCAGCGCACGCGCGAAAAACTCCGCGTGCAATTGCGCGAAGGCAAACTCGACCAGCGCATGGTGGAAGTCGAGGTCCGCGAGCGCATGATGCCCGCCTTCGAAATCGTTTCCAGCCAGGGCGTCGAGGAAATGGACATTAACGTCAAAGACATGCTCTCTGGAATGTTCGGCCAGCAAAAAAAGAAACGGAAAATGACCGTTGCCGAGGCTTACGATTACTTAATTCAGGAAGAAGAAAACAAGCTGCTGGACATGGAACAGGTGACGCGTATCGCCGTCGACCGTGTGGAGCAGATGGGCATTCTCTTCATCGACGAAGTCGACAAAATCGCCGGCCGCGAATCCGGTCACGGCCCGGACGTCTCGCGCGAAGGGGTGCAGCGCGACATTCTTCCCATCGTTGAAGGCACCACCGTCAACACGCGCTATGGCATGGTGCGCACGGATCATATTTTGTTCATCGCTGCGGGCGCGTTCCACACCACCAAGCCTTCCGATCTGATTCCTGAATTGCAGGGGCGCTTTCCGATTCGCGTCGAGCTCAGTTCGCTTTCCGAGGCCGATTTTGTTCGCATTCTTACCGAGCCGAAAAACGCCCTGATCAAACAATACATCGCGCTGCTCGACACCGAAGGGTTGAAGATGACTTTCAGCGAGGATGGTGTGGCATCCATTGCGCGATTCGCCGCGCTTGTCAACGAACAGACGGAAAACATCGGCGCGCGCCGCCTGCATACCATTCTTGAAAAAGTTCTTGAGGAAATTTCCTTCGACGCGCCGGATATGAAGAAACGCACCGTCAAAATCGACGCGGCCTTCGTCCAGAAGCAACTCACCGACGTGGTCAAGGATCAGGACCTGAGCCGCTACATCCTCTAGCAGCTTTCGAGAAATAGTTTCTCGTTGTCATTTCCAGGAGTAACGGCAACGTCGAGCGTTGTGAGTTTCTACACAAACTTTGAACACGCGGAAATGTTTCGGAATCTCATGCAGCCGCGCCGCGCTCCAAGGCGGAACATTTCTGCATCGCTGATTCCTGCTTTTGTTGCTTTAAATTTCATCGCCGCATTGGCGCTCGCCGGATGCGCTGCGCCCGGCCAACCCATCACGCGCCGGCCACCCGCGCCCACGCCAATCTCGGATCTTTCGGCACGGCAAGTTGGTAACAGCGTCTCCGTCACATTCACGCTGCCGAAAGAGACCGTGCAAGGCCGTCCGCTCTCGGTTCCGCCGCAAATCGACATCTACCGTGAGTTCGTCCCCGCGCCAGCAACCGCTCAGAGCACTTTACTCGCTCCGCCCCGCCAGCAAATCATCACGATTCCCTCGCAGACGCTTCAGCAATACCGCGTCGGCGAACCATATTCCTTTTCAGACGTGCTTTCGCCAGCCGATCTTTCGGCACACGCGGGCAGCGAAGCTGTTTATATGGTCCGAACGCGCACCGCGAACCATGATTCGGCGAACTCCAATGTTGTCGCAATCCCGATCTTCCCCGCGCCGCAGCCCGTTGCGGATTTGCAAAGCCAAGTCACTCGCTCGGCGATCATTCTTTCCTGGACGCCGGCCCCAACTCCAGAAGCGGCGTCAACGCTCGGAATCGTCTCAGTGCGCTACCGAATTTATCGCTCGTCCAAGACAAGCGCTGCCACAAGTACTTCGCCCCTGAACGATGTCAGCAAAGGTGCTTCCGTTTCCACCGCCTCAATTCCTTTCCGACAAGTGGGGGAACTTTCCGAGCCGCCATATCGCGATTCCAATTTCACTTTTGGGCAAACTTACGCGTACTACGTAGTCAGTGTCGCGCAATACGGTGCTTCCGCAGTCGAATCGGAGGCTT
>DASRQP010000260.1:0-1594 GCA_035696585.1 Candidatus Acidiferrales bacterium
TGAACGCGGTCGCGTAGTTCTTCCGTTTGTTCCTTCGACATTCCCTTCGTCTCAATCGTGTCGTGCAAATAAACCGTAATTCTGCCGGGATTGAGCATCCAATCGCCGGTGCGATGGAATTCGTACGAGCCGACAATGCTCATGGGCACAATGGGCACCCCGAATTTGATGGCGAGACGGAAAACGCCTTTCTGAAATGGCTGCACGTGGCCATCGCGCGTGCGCGAGCCTTCCGCAAATGCAATCAAGCTGGTTCCGGAATCGAAGGACTCCCTCGCCTTTCGCATCATGTTTTCGAGGCCCGCGCGGCTGCGATCGTTTTCGTCCGGCACAGGCACATTTTTTCCGAAGCGTCCCATCATCCAGCCATAGACGGGAATTTTGAAATGCGATGCCAGCTCGAATCCGCGGACGAATTGCGGGATTGCGGAATAAATCACGAATGGGTCGAAGATGTTCACGTGATTGCAGACAAAAAGACTGGTGCGCGCGGGATCGAATCCTGAAGAACGGCGCACTTCGAATTTCACTCCCGCAAGCCGCAGGATATTGCGGAAGAAAAGCCGCTGCGGGCGGTCGTTCTTCCGCGGGTCGACTACAATTCCCAGGACAACGAGCAGCGTGCAAAGCACGAAGAAATGCAGGCCGCTTGCGGCCCAAAGTAAAGCGGAGCGCGCTTTCAAGTAGAGAGATTTCATACGAGAACGTCCAGCGCTCCCGGAAGCACGTCGAGACGCTCGCATTGCAGATGAAGGCTTTCGCCGTCCACCATCACTGTCACCGGCGCATCAAGCGAGAACTCAACCTCGCGTACAGCCGCGCGGAACGCGAGAGGATGCTCGATGTGCGTCCCGTCGAAAAGAGTATGAAGGTTGCCGAGCAATCCAAGGCGTCCAATCGGGCCCCAGCGCACATACTCAATCAAACCGTCATTGGAATCGGCGCCGGGAGCGATCATCATCTTGCCGCCAGTAAACTTGCTGTTGCTGAAAGCTAAAAACAGGCAGCGGCGCCGGTCAAATTCCGCGGAGCCGCCCGTGCGCAAAGGAAATGCGCGGCGATCCAGGCGCGCGAGGCAAGTCAACACACCGAGAATATAGCCAAGCTCGCCCCAGCGCTTAAAGCGGCGATTGGTGATGTCCGCCACGTCGGCCGCGAATCCCAGCGTCAATAAATTGATGTAGTGGAGCTGGCCGCTGGCGTGTCTTAAGCGAATGACGTCGCAGGGTTGGCGTTTGCCGTTCAGGATTGCGCGCGCAAGAGCATCCACGTCCACCGGTCCGCGATGATCGTGAAAATCACGCAAAAAGGAATTGCCGGTGCCCAGAGGCAGGAACGCCAATGTGCGGCGGTCGCTCGCATCGCCCGCGCGCAACGGGAAAATGCCATTGATGATTTCGTAGGAAGTGCCGTCCCCGCCTACCGCAAGAAAATTCCGATGGCCACGCTTTTGCGCCTCGCGCACGAGTTCGATGGCGTGGCCTGTGGCATTCGTTTCGGCAACTTCGATTTGAATTCCGCTCGCGCGCAACTGCTCGAGCGCCGCCGGCGCGGACTTTCCGCAGCGTCCGCCTCCCGCAGCCGGATTCACAAT
>DASRQP010000261.1:0-4264 GCA_035696585.1 Candidatus Acidiferrales bacterium
GAGGGAGCAAAATCGAGTTCCCGCGCCGCGAAGTGCCGGGTCAGTTTGAATTTTCTTGATCGTGACACGAGGAGTCAGAATTCGACTGACCCATTACCGGGCGCAACGGATGGCGACGGGCTGGATTCCGTGCGCGGAAAAGGAATTCGGTGCGGCGGCGAGAAGGATGCTCAAGGGAGCTACAGACTCATTCATGCCGCAGGGTAACCATGGGATCGACGCGCATCGCCCGCCGCGCCGGGACATAGCAGGCCACGAGCGCCACGGTGACGACGACGAACGCTGCGGTTGCAAAAGTCAGCGGATCGTACGCAGTGACACCAAAAAGAAGACTGCTGATCAGACGACCCGCGAAAGCGGCGGCGACCAACCCTGCCGCCAGACCGACCATGACCGGCGCCATGGCCTGCCGCAGCACCATTCGGAGCAAGTCCTGCAGCTGGGCGCCGAGCGCCATGCGGATGCCCAATTCCTGTCGACGCTGCTCAACTGAATATCCGACCACACCGAAGATACCCAGCGACGCGAGGAGAAGCGAGGAGAGAGCGAACGTCATGGCCAGAAACATCGGGAAGCGACGCGCATCAACCGATTGTGAGACGACCTGCTTCATGGGGAGCAGGGACGTGATGGGCACGTTCGCGTCGAGCTTATGAATCAGATCACGGAGCGGCGCGGCAGAGCTGGCGGGATCAGTCACTGTGCGAAGCACGAATGAGGCCGACGAAGGAACAGAAATCGCGTTGAACCAATCGGGCACATAAACCATCATCAAGGGAGGTTCGTCGAGCCGCACAGTGCGGATATCACCGACTACGCCGATTACTTCGCTGGGGACATCGTCGCCCCATTGCGTGACGCAGATTTGACCGATGGGATTCCTGCCGGGCCAGAAGCGTTCCGCGATGCTTTGCGAGACCACAACAACTTTTCGATTGCGGTCCGCGGCACCGAAGATTCTGCCTTGCAGCAATGGGATGCCCATCGCTGAAAAGTAATCCTGACTGACAGGGCGATAGTTGGCAACAGGCGTTTCGGCACCGTTCCGCGGCTCGCCGGGAAGACGAATGCCGGTCACGCTCCCTTGCCCTCCGAGAGGTGGAATGCTCACCCAGCCAGCGGCACGAACGCCAGGAAATGACCGAAGACCAGCGAGTACTTCGTCATAAAAGCGCAAACGAGCACCGGGTTGAGAATAGCTTTTCGGGGGCAGGTCAACACCGGCGACAAGGACATTTTCAGCTGCAAAGCCGGTATGAACCTGGAGAAGCTGTCCTAGGCTGGCGGTCAGCAGGCCAGCGAGGATCAACAACAGCGTGGTGAGTCCAACTTCGAAACCAACCAGCCCTTCACGTAGGCGGCGAGTTCGACGGCTTTCCGTCTTGGCCGCGCCGCCGGACCTGAGAGCGTCGAGAGGCTCGGAGTGAGTAGCGCGCCAGGCAGGCAAGATGCCGAAAAGAGAGCCAGTGGCGATAGTCACGAATAGAGCGAATACGATAACGCGTGCGTCGATATGCACTTCATCGAGACGCGGCACGCTTGCGGGCGCCACATGCACGAACCAATTCACGGTAAGACCACCGATCCAAATGCCGAGCGCACCGCCGGCAAAGCACAGCAGGAAAGTCTCGGTGAGCATTTGGCGAATAATACGGGCGCGGCGCGCGCCCAGCGCGGTACGAATCGCCATTTCGTACATGCGGCCAGGAACGCGCGCGAGCAGCAGGCTGGCCAGATTGGCGCAAACGATTAACAGAACTGCGCCAACCGCCGCAAGCAGAAAAATCAACCCGCGGCGCTCCGGCCCGACGATTTGCTCTTCGAGCGGCACGAGCGCTCCCCGGAGATCGACGCCCTCATTAGCCTGCTTGGCAATCTGTGACTGGACCACATTAAGTTCAGCGAGCGCTTGTTCTTGAGTTATTCCCGGCTTCAAGCGCGCCACCGCAGCAAAATCGAATTCCCCGATCAGGTCCTGTTCGTAAGACTTTGGACCGTCCAGGGGTTCGAAAAAAGTGAGGCGAGCATAGCTGTCGGCTCCGCCCAGGGCCCGGGGAAATCGAAAAGTGGCGGGCAGGATACCGACGATCTCGTGAGGGATCCCGTCCAGCGTGATGTTTTGCCCGATTGCGGATGGATTGCCCTCAAAACGGCTGCGCCAGAATGCATCCGTAAGTATGACGACGTGGCCACGGCCCGAATCGTCCTCGTCTGGTCTAAATGTCCTGCCGAGCGCTGGCGCGGCGCCGAGCACGCTGAAAATGTTCGCGGAAACGCGGACACCGTGAATAACTTCAGGCTCCCCGGCACCGCTAAGATCGGCGCTCGTTGACTCGGCAATGGCGACGTCCGCAAAGGCATGGACTTGCTTCTGCCAGACGCGAAAGTCGGGAAGGTTCGCGTCCAGGGTCGGATAAAACTTCGCGAGCTGCGGCTCAATCTCGCGCACCAGGTAAAGCTGTTGCGGCTCAGGATATGCGAGAGGCCGAAGCAGCGCGCTGTTTACAATCGAAAAGATGGCGGTGTTGGCGCCGATGCCGAGGGCGAGGGTGAGGACGGCGACGGCCGTGAAGCCGGGAGATTTGCGCAACATGCGGAAAGCGAAGCGAATGTCTTGCAGCAGCGTGTCGAGGAAGGGCAAGCCGCGGCGTTCGCGGTAAGCTTCCTTGGTTTGCTCGACGCCGCCTAATTTGATCAGCGCCTGGCGGCGCGCCTCCGCGGGCGTCATGCCGCGCGCGAGATTGTCCTCGATGTGCATCTGCAGATGGCTTTCCATCTCGTCGGCGAGAGCGCAGTCGCGTTCGCCTTTGCGGAACGTTCCGGCCAAGCGCAGAAGAAAAGCCCGTAGAGTGCGCATCGAGAACCTCCGTTCTCAATCATCACAAACGCTATTCGTATCGCAGCGCAACCATTGGATCCACTTTCATCGCCCGGCGCGCGGGGATGTAACAAGCCAGCAAAGCGACAAGCAGAAGCAGAATCGCGACGCCGACAATCGTCAGCGGATCGTCCGCATGAATTCCATAGAGCATCGTGGACATGAAACGCGTGACGCCAATCGCCGCGCCAATTCCAATCGCCGCGCCGATCAGCACCAGCAAAATTCCCTGACCGACAACCAAGCGCAACAAATCGCGCTGCTGCGCGCCCAGTGCCATGCGAATGCCGAGTTCGCGCGTGCGCCGCGCCACTTCGTAGGAAAGCAAACCGTAGAGGCCAACGCACGCGAGCACTAGCGCGAGCACAGCGAAAGCGCTCGAAATCTGCGACATCAGGCGTTCCAAAAAAAGAGTTTGGTAGATCTGCTCGGTCTGCGTGCGCACATCGAAGAGCGGCAGATTATCGTCCACGCTGGAAACGATGCCGCGCACAAGTTTTACCAGCGCGAGGGGATCGGCGGCGCTGCGCAATTCAAAATGCGCGCTATGGCTGACCAGCGGCATATACATCGTCGGTTCGATTTCGTGGCGGGGGGAATTGTATTTTGTATCACCGGCGATGCCCACGATCAGGTATCCGGGTTGCGGGCCGATGGGCGGCGGCTCGTTCTCGTCCTGCGGGTCGCTGATGTGTTTGCCCAGCGGATTTTGATTCGGGAAACATTTTCGCGCGAACGTTTCATTGATGATGACGGGAAGAGGAGCAAGGTTCGTCTTGGATACGGCGGGGGACGAAGCCGCGGCGGGATTGGCAGCGCCCGATGTCTTCGCTTTGCTCAACGCCTCTTCGGCGGCAACCGTCGCGGCATCGATGGCCGAAGCTGTAGCGAAGTCTGCGGAATTGAAGGTCCGGCCAGCAAGTAGCGGAATGCGCATCGTCGAGAAGAAATTCATGCCAACCGTAAGCTCAGCGGTATCGACGTTTTGTTTTGGAGGCGCGCCGTCGACGTGCATATCGTCACTGGACCAACTTCCGCTGAGGAGAGCATCTTCGGAGTAGCTTGCGGAAATCACGCCCGGGAGCGCGGCAAAACGCTGCTGCAAGTCGCCGTAAAGTTGCGCGGTTTTCTGATCTGAGTACCCGGCGGCAGTGGGATTGATACCGAAGAGCAGAATATTTCGCGTGTCGAAGCCGGGATTGAGAGTTTGCAGATTGCGCAAAGTGCGGACGAGGAGTCCCGCGCCGATGAGGAGAACAATCGAGAGCGCCACCTGCGCGACAACCAGCGCGTTTCCTAAACGGAACCAGCGCCCAACGTGTGCTGTGCCGCCGGGAAGCGACGAAGAATTTTCCTTTAGCGCGGGCGTCAAATCCACGCGGGAGC
>DASRQP010000262.1:0-2298 GCA_035696585.1 Candidatus Acidiferrales bacterium
TATGGCGACACGTCGGGCTATCACTTTATGAATTCGCAAACTTACGAACAGCTCTCTCTCGACAAGGAAATTTTGGGAGATGTAGTGGATTATCTGATCCCGAACTTGCAAGTGAAGATCGAGTTCTATGAAGGGAAGCCGATGGGAGTTTTGCTGCCCGACACAGTCGACCTGACCGTGACGGCGACCGAGCCAACGGTGCAGAAAGCGACGGCGAGCGCGGTCGGTAAACCCGCGACGCTCGAGACGGGGCTGGTGATCAACGTGCCGCCCTTCGTAAATAATGGCGACAAAGTGAAAGTCGATACGTCCGAAGGTCGCTACATCCAGCGCGTCTAGCCTACCTCAATTGAAATCCCGTTACGTGCGGGGATTTGTTTCGCGGCGTTCAGTTCGGCGCTGCTGACGATTTCTTTCCGAAGACACGCGCAAAGATAGCGTCCACGGATTTCAACTGCCGGCCCAGGTCGAAGGTTTCCGCCAGGGCTTTTGGGTCGAGGAATTTTGCGATGTTGGGATCGGCGGCCACCCGGTCGCGGAAACTGGATTCCGATTCCCATGCGGCCATGGCGTGAGCTTGGACCCACTTGTAGGCATCCTCTCGCGGCGCGCCGTGCTCGACCAAGTCCTGCAGAAGCTGGCCCGAGAAAATGAGCCCTTGCGTCGAATCCAGATTTCGCCGCATGCGCTGCGGAAAAACTTTCATATTGCCCACAATTTCCGACATGCGATGCAACATGTAATCCACCAGGATCGTGGAGTCGGGCAGAATCACCCGTTCGACCGAGCTGTGCGAGATATCACGCTCGTGCCAAAGCGCGATGTTTTCCATCGCCGCGACAGAATTCGCCCGTACTACGCGCGCGAGTCCGCAAATCTGTTCGCAGCCAACTGGATTGCGTTTGTGCGGCATCGCTGAACTGCCGCGCTGGCCGCCGCCAAACGGCTCTTCCACCTCACGCACTTCGGTGCGCTGCAGGTGCCGAATTTCGAGAGCAATGCGCTCAAGCGACGCCGCGACGATTGCGAGAGTGGCCAGGTAATGCGCATGGCGGTCGCGTTCGATCACCTGCGACGAAATAGGAGCGACGCTCAACCCAAGGCGCCGGCAAATGTTCCGCTCGATTTCAGGTCCCAGGTGCGCGCACGTGCCGACTGCACCCGCGATTTTTCCGACCGCCATTTCCTTGGCCGCCGCGCGAAAACGCGCCAAATCGCGGCGATTCTCGTCATACCAATTCGCAATCTTCAAGCCGAAGGTGATGGGTTCCGCGTGAACGCCGTGCGTGCGCCCGATCTGCGGAACATCCTTGAACTCCCAGGCGCGCCGCTCAAGGATTTCGCCGAAGCGCTCGATGCCGGGTTCAATCAGCGCAGAAGCTTCGCGCACAAGCAATGCTTGCGCCGTGTCGACTACATCGTTCGACGTCAGGCCGTAATGCAGCCAACGCGCTGCTTCCGGGTCGGCAACCGTTTCGCCGACGGCTACAGTGAATGCGATCACGTCATGACGAACGCGCGACTCGATCTCCAATATCCGCGTCACGTCGATTCGCGAACGCTCGCGCAATCGCGCCGCCGCCTCGCGTGGAACTACACCCGCGTCGGCCAGGGTGTCGGCAGCGGCCAATTCGACTTCGAGCCACTTCTGAAACCTGTTTTCTTCGCTCCAAATCCGGCCCATTTCCGGCCGCGTGTATCTTGCAATCAATGCTCAATCTCCTGAACCAATGGAAAGCGGGCCGTCAGGAACTACGAGTCCGCTATTCGTTGTCGGGAAACTTCCGGAGGATATAATAACCGAAGTGAGTCTCTCACTGAGGCAAGAAAACTAGTCTAGCAGAGACAGCACTTTACGAGGCAATTTCAGGCGGGACGCAGCCGCCGTTCGCGGAATTGCACAATCCGTTCTTCCTTCTTTCGCGCGCTCCAACCATTCTGCAAAGGTTGCTCCGTTGATGCAATTTGATCGGCGGAATCTTGCACCGGCGCACCAGGCAGGTCGTCGGGTAGCTGCCTTGTCCCAAGCATGTGCTGGGCTTTTTGGATCAAGTCCCATCGGCTGCCCACGCCGAATTTGGCCAGCAGCGAAGACACGTGAAACTTGACAGTACGAACGGAGATGGAAAGCCGATCGGCAATCTCTTTGTTGACGCGATTGCGTAGGAGTTCTTTGAGGACTTCGCCTTCGCGCGGACTCAACGGAACTGAACAAGACAAGCTGCGGCCGAGGTGCAACAGTTCCTCTGCTTGGGTGATCACCCGTTCAATCAGACTGTCATCCGCGGGAACCCACAC
>DASRQP010000263.1:0-3787 GCA_035696585.1 Candidatus Acidiferrales bacterium
GTTTGGGCTCGAATTCCTCCCCACAGTGTTCGCAGAAAAAGCTTTCCACTAACGGCTGAGCGGCTGAGGCCATGTTAGTAGGTTACTTCAGCGAGTGCTTCGAGAACTACTGTACGGGAGAGCAGATTTGGCGCAGGTACGACAGGCGCGGCTTGGATAACGGGGCACGGCGGATTGCAATGCTCCGAAAAATCAGTTGAAACTAATCAAGTTAGTAGCGGGCGAGGCTATAAGCCGGATTTTGTACGCCGCGTGGATCCCGAACATCCCACCCTTCGCTGAAAGCGCTCAGGATGGGGCACCCGAAAAACCATTCGCAGCGTGGCGATCATTCCTCTGGGCCTTCGATCACTCGAAAGCTCGATGCGGCCTACCCGAGGGTTCATCCCTTCGAAGCGGCGAACCGCCTCGCAGGGGAAAATCCTTCGAACCGCTTCGCGGTTCTCAGGACCTTCGGCGAGCCGGGCCAGCTCTTCCCTCCTATTTGGCCTTGCTCCACGCGGGGTTTGCCAAGCTCCCGATATTGCTACCGGGACGGTGGGCTCTTACCCCACCTTTTCACCCTTACCTGTGCGGCGCCCAAACTGGCCCGCGAGAGGTTTTGCCTCTTGCCGGCCGCCGAGGCGCATTCCTCACCGGCGGTCTATTTTCTGTGGCACTTTCCGTAGCCGAAGCGTTTCTGCTTCAGCCCCCTGACGTTATCAGGCGCGTTGCCCTAACCGTTCCAAAACGGCGGAGTCCGGACTTTCCTCCAACCCGTTCACTTCGCGATGGTTCGCGACGAACGGACCAGCGATCACCCGACTCGCCCGCTGCAAGTATTATAAGCGGCATTTGCAATGCGAGAAAGCGGAAAGGAATGCCCGGGGTTATTTCATAAGCATGAAACGAGCGCGGGCGGGCGCGCGTCCCTAGTGTTGCGGCTCCCAAATCCGGGACATTCACGCGCTTCGACGGAAGAACCCGGCCTCAGGGGCTGAAGCCCGTTTTATTCCCGGACTTGAGCGGCACGGTTAAAACCGTGCCCTGACGCAGCTATCTGTTATTTCTTCTGGAAAGCGCGACAATGGGTAGCGGTAAGCGTTGTATTGCGAGAGATGCGCTCGCAAATGCCGTCCAGAACACTGTTGGATCCAGCGAACCGGTACAGTTGACGTTCGACCGATGCGGGCATAGCATCGCAAACCTAGCCACGATTTTATTCTGAGGAGGAACTTTTATGCATCATCATGCGAGATTGCCAAAGATATATGGTGCGGCAGCAGTTTGTGTGGCCGCGATTTTCTGCGCGACGGCGCTCTTCGCGGTTGGACACACGCCGGCGACGCGCTCAGTGAACACGGCAGCAACAGCGCCGCCTGCCGGGCCTTCCGGATATCATTTGATCAAGACGATTCCCGTTCCCGGCGACACAGGCTGGGATTATCTGAAGTTTGATCCCACGTCGCGCCGCCTTTTCATTTCGCACGGCACGCACTGCGTTGTGGTGGATATTGACAGCGGAAAAGTGGTCGGCGACATCACGGGCATGCAAGGCATTCACGGAATCGTGCTCGCGCCGGAATTCAATCGCGGGTTCATCACCGACGGCCGCGCCGCCAAAGTGGTGATTTTCGATTTGAAGACTCTGCAAGTCACGGGAAGCGCGCCCGCGGACCCGGATGCGGACGGCGAAGTGTACGACCCGGCGTCGAAGCGCGTCTTCACAATGAATGGCGATTCGAAAAGCTCGACCGTGATTGACGCGGCCACGGGAAACGTCGTGGGAAAAATCGATCTCGGCGGCAGCCCCGAATTTCCGGTCGCTGATGGAAAGGGACACGTCTACGCGAACATCGAAAGCACCAGCGAGATCGTGCAGATCGATTCGAACACGATGAAAATCACGAATCGCTGGCCGCTAGCGCCGGGGCAGTCACCCAGCGGGCTGGCAATGGACACGGAGCACGGCATTCTTTTCTCCGGGTGCCACAACAAAATGATGGCGATTGTTGATGCGAACACGGGCAAAGTGATCGCGTCGCCGGCGATTGGTCAGGGCGTGGACGCGACGCGCTTTGATGCGGGCACGGGCTACGCGTTCAGCTCGAATGGCGACGGCACGCTCACGGTGATTCACGAGGATTCGCCGACGCAGTTCAGCGTCGTCGAAAACGTGACGACGGAACGCGGCGCTCGCACCATGGCTCTCGATCACACGACGCATCAGGTTTTCCTGGTGACGGCGCAATTCGAGCCGTTACCCGCAAATGCGGCCCCTCGTACGCGGCGCAAAATGGTGCCCGGCACGTTCCACATCTTGGTATTCGGAAAATAACAGTCAGGCCTGGAAATAATTCGTCGACTAACCGGGGCGAGCGTTGTGATTTGCGCTCGCCCTTATTTTTTTGGCGTGAATTTTGGGTTCAGGACTTTTTTTGCGGTTTCGGCGCCTGCCACCGGGAGCGAATCGTCGGTGAGGATGCCGATTTGTTTCAAAACGGAGGCCTGGTCCCAATAGATGCGCTCGGACGCTAGCTTGCCATCGCGGAATCCCACGATGGCAACCAAGGGGACGTCGACGTGGCGGTTGGTGGGACGAACACCGGGAAGCATCCAGGGAATTTCCTGCGTGTGAGTGAAAGAGAAAATCATTTCGTCAACGAGCTGGTTTTCTCCGACGGTGCGCGAGACGGGCGTGAGCGTGGTATCGGGCGGCATGCAGGGAATGAAGTCGCGCGAGTAAAATTCGCGCAGAGCGGCCTTGCCGCAACCGCCGGTCATCACCGGGACGTGGTTCACGTAAGCGTCTTCCGTCATGGTGGCCAGAGTGGATTCGGTGTCGCGCGTAGCGAATTCGTAGCGGGTATGCTCTTCCCAGAGCTTGATCATCTCGGCTGGTAACATGGCAGGATTATATCTCACGGCGCGATTTGCGGCGGGGGGCTCGATGCGAAAGATTCGCTGTCGCAAAACTCGATTCTTTATTTTTTGCTGATTAGTTTTTCGAAGGCGGCTTCATCGAGGATGGGGACGCCGAGGGATTTCGCTTTTTCGTGCTTTGAGCCGGGATCCGCGCCCACGACAACGTAATCTGTTTTCTTGCTGACTGACGACGCGACTTTGCCGCCGTGCGATACGACGAGCGCGCCGGCATCTTCGCGCGAATGGCGTTCCAGCGTGCCAGTGAACACGAACGACTTCCCTGCCAGCCGCGCGCTTTTAGGAGCCACGCGTTTCTCTTCCATCCGCACGCCTGCGTCGCGCAAACGGTCAATCAATTTGCGATTCGGCTTCTCGGAAAAGAAATCGACGATACTTCCGGCGACTTTCGGGCCGATTTCGTGGACTTCCGTCAGCTCTTCGAGAGTCGCGTTGGCGATTTTCTCGAGCGACCCAAAATGCTCGGCGAGCAATTGCGCGGTGCGTTCGCCGACAAAGCCGATGCCGAGCCCGTAGACCAGCCGTGACAATGAATTCGCCTTACTGGCGGCAATTTCGTCGAGCAGATTCTGCGCGGATTTTTCCGCCATGCGTTCGAGCGCCGCAACTTCGTCAAGCTTCAACTCATAAAGGCTGGCGAAATCCTTGACGATTCCCTTTTCAATCAACTGGTCGACTATTTTTTCGCCGAGGCCGTCAATATTCATCGCGTGGCGTCCGGCGAAATGCAGGAGCGACTCCTTTCGTTTCGCGGGACACGCCGCATTGACGCAGCGATAGGCGACTTCGCCTTCCACGCGGTGAATGCGCGTGCCGCAGACAGGACATTTCTCCGGCACGCGAACAGGTCTCTCCTGCTTGCCGT
>DASRQP010000264.1:0-12821 GCA_035696585.1 Candidatus Acidiferrales bacterium
CGAAAGGCTTGGAGAGATAGTCGTCGGCGCCGGCCTTCAGCCCGGCGAGCAAACCTTGCTTGTGGCCGCGCGCCGTCAGCAAAATCAAATACGTATACGGACGCTCGGTCCTGTCGCGAACTCGGCGGCAAATTTCAACACCCTCGATTCCGGGCATCATCCAATCCAGAATCGCCAGGCGCGGCGGATCCTCCGCTTCGAGCAGTGCCCACGCGTCGTCCCCCTTGGTGACGGCGACGACTGCATAACCCCACTTTCGCAGAAACGCCTCCAGCAACCGTCGGGAAACTGCCTCGTCTTCGGCAATAAGGATCTTCATGACCATTTTGCGCTAACTGATTACCGTCCTCTCCGCGGTTACTGCCCCGACCACCGGAGCGCGAAATGGCTGGAGCGCCGCCAGCAATTCTTTGAGTTCGCGTTCGACAAGAACAAATGCCTTTGCCGTTTGCGCCATATCGTTTTCCTTCGCAAAGCTCTCCATCTCCTCAAGCGCTCGAAAAGCGCTCCCGCGTCCGAAATTCCCCACGGACCCCTTCAACGTATGCGCGGTACGCGCAATTTCCGCGGCCTCCTTCCGTGCGATGGATTCGCGCAGCCCCTGCAAAATCGCCGGCAACCCGCTTTCGAACAGCTGCACAATTTCCGCCAGCAACTCCCGGTCGCCTTGCACTCGTTCGAGCAGCGCGGCGTTGAAAGAATCGGAGATTGCAGGCGCCGCTGCGTTTGACTCAGGGTCACGCTCAGAAGGATGCATTCGCTCCATTGCCGCGAACAGATTCGCCGGCTGAATCGGCTTGGGGATGTAATCATCGGCCCCGGCCTCGATGCATTTTTCGCGATCGCCTTTCATGACGTGCGCTGTCAGGCTGATGATCGGCAGATGTCGCTTGGATATTTTTTCATTTGACCGAATTGCGCGGATGGCCTCGAGCCCGTCCATTTCTGGCATTTGCACATCCATCAAAACCATATCAATCTCTTCGCGCTCCACCACCTCCAGCGCCTCGATCCCATTCTTCGCGATGATCACTGTGTATCCTCGCTTTTCGAGCAGCCGCCGCGCCAGTTGGCGGTTCACCACGTTGTCTTCCGCAAGCAATATGCGCATGCCGGTTCCCGTATTCGAGGTTTGTTGTACTGATTGAATATCCTCTGCATCCGCCGCCACTCTCTCCGCGCTGCTCATGACGCCCAGAATCGCATCGAGCAATTCCGAAGGTTGCACTGGCTTCGTGAGAAAGCCAGCCAGACCGGCCTCGTGACTGCGCGCGATGTCGCCCGGTTGCATCGTCGAACTGAGCATGAACATGTTCAGGGCGGAACCCTCGGGTGTGTTCTTGACGAGCTCGGCCAGGGCAAATCCGTCCATTTCGGGCATGTCCGCATCGATCAGCGCGAGCCGGAAGGGAGCGCTTCCGCGACTCTCGCTCGTCAGCAACTTGAGCGCTTCGCTGCCTGACGCTGCTTGCTCCGGCGCCATGCCCCATTGGATCAATAACTCCGTCAGGATTAACCGGTTCGTTTGATTGTCGTCAACCACCAGCGCGCGAAGCCCGCGCAGCGCGGCTGGCTCAACCGCTGCCGGTGGAACAAAGCTCGCCTCGGGAACCTTGAGCCGCGCCGTGAAATGGAACACGCTGCCCTTCCGCGGCTCGCTTTCCACCGAGATGCTGCCGTTCATCATCTTCACCAGAGCTTGCGAAATCGTCAGCCCCAGTCCCGTGCCGCCATATTTCCGTGTCGTCGAGCTGTCCGCTTGCGTGAACGCCGCAAAAATCAGGTTCCGCTTTTCGGCGGGGATTCCGATCCCCGTATCGCGCACGCTGAAATGTAATTCAACTTCCTCGGGTGTCTTGCTTTCCACCTTCACGGACACGACCACCTCGCCGCGCTCCGTAAACTTGATCGCGTTCATCACCAGATTCACCAGTATCTGCCGCAAACGTCCACTGTCGCCCATCAGCCATGTCGGCACTTCCGCGTCCACGTGCCAGGCCAACTCCAGACCTTTTCTGTGCGCCAAATGTCCCAGCGCTTTCAGTGCTTCTCCGATGCTCTCGCGCGGGGCAAACGGCGATGAATCCAGATCGAGCTTCCCCGCCTCGATTTTCGAAAAATCCAGAATGTCGTTCAGCAGCGTCAACAGGGAATCCGCCGATGACTTCACCATTCCGAGATATTCACGCTGCTCGTCGTTCAGTTTCGTTTCCAGCGTGAGCTGCGTCATGCCCATAATTCCGTTCATCGGCGTGCGTATCTCATGGCTCATGTTGGCGAGGAACTCGCTCTTGGCCTGGTTCGCCTCCTCGGCTTGTTCTTTCGCTGACCGCAGCGCGTCTTCCGCGCGTTTTCTGTCGCTTATATCGTGATAGATGACCAGCGTTCCGGCGTCGTGGCCGCCCACGCGCATCGGCACGGCGTACAGTTCCACATCCATCAATGTTCCGTCATTCCGCCGTCGTTGCGTCGCCGCCTGAATATTTTCCCCACCCTTACGTCGCCGCGCAAACTCCACCGCTTCTTCTTTCAGTTCTGGCGGCGTAACCAGGGAATTCAAATCCGCTCCAATGACCTCTTTTCGAACACATTGAAACAGGCGTTCAAACGCGTTATTGCAGATTTGCACGCGTCCCTGCGGGTCCGTGGTGACAATACCGAGAGGACTGGTTTCGACCAGCGCGTTCAAGTAGGCCGTACGTTCCGCGACGCGCTGTTCAAGTTCGGCTCGCGCTCGCTCCAGTTCTTTGTCGCGGTCTTGAATTCGCGCCAGCATTGCGTTGAACTGTTCATAGAGAAAGCCAATTTCGTCTCCGGTTTTCGACTCCATGCGCACGGAGTAGTCTTTGTCCACAGCTATTGCGAACGCCGTCCGCGCCAGCTCCAGAATTGGACCCGAGATGGAACTTTGCAGTCGCGATCCCACCAGCACCGCCAGAAGGAGCGAAAAAAGCAGCGCGAAGCTCACCATCGCGGCAAGCCCTTCTTCCCGCGCCACGATCGCACTCAGGTCAGATTCCAGGTAAATTGTTCCCGCTGGCTTTCCATCCAATTCAATGGTGTGAAACGCGACAATCCTGCCCGTTTCAAAGCGCACATCATCGGTTGCGATCTGCGGAGGCGTAAAAGCGCTGTCGGTCAGGTCCCGGCTATAGACTGCGAGCACCTTACCTCCCGGCGTGTACAGTGCCGCGTGGGTCAACTGATTGTCGGCCCGTAGCGATCGCAGAATCTCCCGTCCCGCTTGTTCGTCGCCGAAGGTCAAAGCCGCCGCGGAATTTGTCCCGGTAATTTCCGCAAGTGTCCTCACGGCCCGCAGGCGCGATTGCCGAGCTACGCGAATATCGTAAGTCGCGAAAATCGCGGACGCGGAGACTACGGCCAGTCCGCACGAAATCAGGATGATGCGCGTCAACTTGCCGCGGATCGATTGATGCTTGGGAGTCGACGACATTTTTATTTGCCCCGCTTGCCGTCGCTATCGTGAATCACCCACGCCAGTGCTAGTAGCGCGGCTCGAATCTTTAAGCCCGCTCTGCCGGCCGCATCCACATTGATCAGAAAGTTGACGCGATTGCCCTCCGGAACGAACTGGATAATGCCCCCACTCGCCGCAAAATCACTGGTCTCGCCGACCGTCAGCACCGCTGAGCGATTCAATCGACCCAGAATTTTCGACTGGAGTTTGGTTTCTGACGAACTCACAAACAACACATCGCACACGCCCAAGTCTTCAAATCGTTTGCCGCGCACCAGCGTTGGATCGCGGTCACCAACCGGATGTCCCAGGACGGAATCGTCCAATGAAGTTCCGAATGGATCCTGACCCAGCACGCAAAAGTTGATGGTTGTGGCCGTCCCCTTATTTCCACCGTTTGCGGGCTGTGGCCATTCCACAAACTCCGCAAAATGGTGCAAGTCCTCCGCTTCTGTTCGATAATTTGCCCGACTCTGCGCCTCTCCTGGCAAAGAACCTCCTGCCAGCACACACGTAATCGCTCCCAATAACAGAAACCGGCAGATGGTCTGCACACTACTCATCACGAATGGAAATCAGCAGGAAGGTGGCCAAACCGTCACAGACAGGCGGATACAACGCGCGTGCAATCACGACATTGCGTCGTGCGTCCCAGCGGTTGGCGCGGCCGATTCCGGTTTCTATGTGCCAGTCGCAACCGCTGTGCCGGATTGGAACGCGGGAGTACTACTCTCCATTCCCTATGCTAGACTCCGCCGTCAGTTCGCGAATGGCTTAACTGCAGCGTATCGAGCCGGAATTCCGCGCGAGAGGAAACGGAAAACATGAAGAAATCAGCGATTGCAGCATTATTGGGCGCCATGATCTTTTGTTTCGCTGGTAATGCTCAGCAGCAGCCTTCGTCAAGTGCAAGCCACAACACTTTTCAGCTCAAGCCTACGCCGCAAACGATTACTTGGGGCTATTACGCTGCGAGCGCTCCCCCTGTTCTCCGCATTCATTCTGGCGACACAGTTGAAATACAAACACTGATCACTTCCAGCCCGAAGGCCTTGCAAGGAGCCGGTGTCCCCGCCGATCAAGTCGAACAATCCCTGCGCGATATTTTTGAACAGGTGAAAGACAAAGGTCCGGGCGGTCATATTCTGACCGGTCCCGTCTACGTGGAAGGAGCAGAACCTGGCGATGTTCTGGAAGTGCGCATTCAATCCATTCGTCTCGCCATTCCGTATGCCTACAATGCCTTCGGGCCGGGGCGCGGGTTTCTCCCCAACGATTATCCCTACGGACGAATGAAAATTATTCCTCTCGACGCGCAGCGCATGATCGCGCATTTCGCCGACGGAATTGAGATTCCTCTTCATCCTTTTTTCGGCAGCTTGGGAGATGCACCGCCTCCAGCCGCCGGACGCATCAGCAGCGCTCCGCCGTGGATGCATGCAGGCAACTTGGATAACAAATATCTCGTCGCCGGCACGATGCTTTACATTCCCGTGAACGCTGAAGGCGCGCTCTTCTGGGCGGGAGACGGCCATGCCGGCCAGGGCGACGGCGAGGTCGATATCACCGCGCTGGAAACTTCACTCATAGGCACGTTTCAGCTTATCGACCGCAAGGATATGCACTTACTCTGGCCGCGTGCCGAGACGCCCGATTACTACATGACTATGGGCATCCATGAGGATCTCGAAGAAGCCACCAAGATGGCCGTTCACGAAATGATTGATTTCTTGATGCACGACAAACATCTTTCGCGTGACGATGCTTATATGCTTTCCAGTGTCGCCGCTGACTTGCACATCAGCGAGCTCGTCGACGGCAATAAGGTCGTCAGCATGATGCTGCCGAAAGCGATCTTCACTCGCTCCGACAACCACTAAAAGATGTCTTGTTGGGTCCGACTAAGGTCGGGCCGCCTGACGGATGTCAGACGTTTTGTCGTTGTCTTGAAAATTGCGTGGAGTCCTCACTCGCGACGGAGAGCCGCGGCCTCGTCGGCGGCAATATCCAGCACGGAGTCAAGATGCGCCACTTTGATAAGCTGTAAAACTCGCGCCGTTGGCGAAAAAAAGACGCAACGCCCCCCGCACCGCCTTACTTCCGCACAGTGTCGCACCAGCGAGCCAAGCCCCCAGCTGTCCATGTCCGTCACGCCGGCCAGATTAATTGCAATTTGCCGCGCGCCTTCGTAAAGCAGTTCCTTGAGCTTCTGCCGAAACTCCTGCTCGGTTTCGCCCACCATCAGCGGGCCGATGACATCGAGAATCGTTGTCGCGCCGGATTTGCGAATCCTGATTATCACGTAAACCTCGCGAACCGCACGCTATCGGAAGTCGTCGCTCCAGGCAAGCAAAACGCATTGTTCCCTAACTGCGTTGCCTGGCGGAGTGCCATCCTCATTGATGCCTGCGCATTGATAAGTGTTAGAAGCTCTGCGTTCCCGGCAGCTTTATATCCTCGCAGCCGCCCCACAACGGAAGTTTGCAAGAATTACAGCGCTGCGCTGTCGCGACCAGCCCGAGCCATCGCTCGCGCGCGAATACGCGTCCGCAGCGCGGACACGGAAAGCGGCTCACGTTGTAACCGGTCACCCAAACCATCGCCATGTACGCCAGCAACAGTTCGGCGAATCCGCCTGTGCTCAATCCTAAAAGGTTCTTGATCGCAATGCCGAAAAACAAAACCGGGAACAACCCCGCGAAAAGAATCCAGAAAGCAGCGCGCAAACGGCGAAATCTTCGCCATTCGCGGTCGTAACGCGCCTGCCGGTCCGGTTCATGCGTCGTCATTTTCTTTTCGGCGGCAAAAACTTCTTGTCGATTTTCGCAATGACCACGTAATTCGGATCCACCATTTCCGCCAGCCGAATGCGCGCCACTTTCGACAGCAATTCATACGCATCCAGATTGCTTAGGCCGTAATCCTGATGAATCCAATCGACAAGCTGCGCGAAGGCGATGCGCAGCGAATCGTCGAGGGGGCGCGTGATGCCCGCGGCCATCAATTCATGCTCATTCTCAAATCGCGGCCACGCGATTTTCCAACCCTTAATCACTCGCACTTCCAGGCGCACGCGCAGCGGAACTTCAATCGCCGTACCCGCCACTTCTCCGTCGCCCATCGCGGCGTGCCCATCGCCAAAATAAAGCAGCGCGCCAGCAACGTTCACGGGCAAGTAAAGCGTGTTTCCAACGCTCGCCTCGGGCGCGTCCATATTGCCGCCAAAATCCGCGGGAACGACCGAACTGCGCGATTCGCCGCCCGCGGGCGCGACGCCAATGCAACCGAGAAACGGATGCAACGGAATTTTCGTGGTGAAACTCGAATCGTCCGCCTTGAACGTCGCGGTATTCGCCACCGGATCGATGGGGTAAAACCAAATGCGCTCGGGAAGCGGCTGATTGATCATCGGCGTAAAATCGGTCGGGTTCAGCGCGCCAAATCCCGGAGCCAGCGCGCCGATTCCCTGTTTCCCGTTCACTTCGAGCGAAAGAAAACGTATCGCGAGCGTGTCGCCGGGCTCCGCGCCATCAATATAAAACGGCCCCGTCAGCGGATTATCGCCCTTCGCCATCGCCAGCGTGTCGCCGGGATGCTGAATCGCGTCGCCAAAGCAATCGAGTGTGTTCGCTTCGATGATGTCGCCCGAGTGGACGTGCGCCACGGCCGGCGCCACGCAGTAGTTATATTTCACGTTGTCATTCGTGGCGTGGTAGCGCACCACATGCGCCGAGTTCGTCGCCACTTGCGCGCCCACTCGTGCCGCCGCCATCGTCATCCCGATGATCGCCAGCAGCATCACGCCGTACCATCTCGCAATTCCCATGCCGATTCCTCCATCGCGTGCGCGCAGCAAGTGTCTGCGAAACGCCGATTCTAGGCTACCAGTGGAAATGAGAGAAGTCCGGATTTTATAAGATTGGGACTTACAGTGAAATCAGACGATTTCGAGCATGCGCTCGATCGCCCGGCGCGCGCGGCGGGCGATTTCTTCGGGGACGCAAATCTGCGGCTCCAGAATTTCGAGCGAGCGCAGAATCCGATCCAGCGTAATGGTCTTCATGAATTCGCAGACCGCCTCCGGATTGACGGGGCGAAACAATTTATCCGGGGCCATCTTCCGCAATCGGTGCAGCATTCCCACTTCGGTGCCCACGGCAAATTCGTCCGCTTTCGATTCACCGATGTGGCGCATCATGCCTTCAGTCGACAGAAAAAATGTCCGCGAACGCGGCAATGTGCCGTCCGCAACGCGCGCCATGCACGAGGCGACGCAGCCGCACTCCGGATGAATCAGCAACTCGATGTCCGGATATTCATCCATCATGTTCAGCGCTTGTTCCGGCCGAATCGCGCGATGCACGTGGCAAGAGCCGGGATACGCGATGATATTCGGCCGTCCCGTTTCGCGCGCCACGAACGCCGCCAAGAATTTGTCGGGAACAAATAGAATCGGCCGCTCCGGCGGAATCGCGCGCACGATTTTCGCTGCGTTCGCCGACGTGCAGCAATAATCGCTTTCCGCTTTCACTTCGGCGGACGTATTGACATACGCCACCACCACCGCGTCGGGATAGCGCGCCTTCCAGGCGCGCAACTCGTCGGCGGTGATTGTTGCCGCCAGCGAGCAGCCCGCGCGCAAATCCGGCAGCAGCACAATTTTCTGCGGACACAAAATCGCCGCCGTTTCCGCCATGAAGTGCACGCCACAAAAAACAATCACGTCCGCGGGCGTTGCCGCGGCCTGTTGCGAAAGCCCCAGCGAGTCTCCGACGAAATCAGCGATTTCCTGCACTTCATCGCGCTGGTAGTTGTGCGCCAAAATCACCGCATTGCGTTCTTCCTTCAGCCGCGTGATGCGCTCCTGCTTCAGGCGAATTTCCGCGGGCGAGTCCTCGATCAACTCGATAGACGGCACGGAATAGCGCGCCTCAAACGGAATGGGATTTGCAGCTTCGCTCACAGGTAAATCACCTCGCCTCGGGAATAATCTTTGCGCTTAGATCGAGCGCGCGCACGGAATGCGTCAGCGCGCCGATGGAAATCGCGTCCACGCCTGCCGCCGCATAAGCCGCCACCGACTCCTCGGACACATTGCCGCTCGCTTCAACCAGCACGGCGTCATGCAGGCCCGCGTCACGCAGCGATTGCACCGCGCGTCCCGCATCCTTCGCGGAAAAGTTGTCGAGCATCAGAATGCACGGACAGGCCTCGCTCGACGTCTGCAACTCGCCAAGCACGCGCGCAACGCTGAGAGCCTCTTCCATGCTCGTCACCTCAACTTCGAAAAACGCCGCCGACTTCCTTCGCTCCCACGCACGCCGCAGCGTCGCATTCGCTACCTCATTAGATGCCAGCCGCAGGTGATTCGTTTTGACCAGAATCGCGTCGCCCAGGTTCAGCCGGTGCGTCCCACCTTTGCCGCAGTAAATCGCGCGCTTGTCTAGCAAACCCCACGCCGTCTTGCGCGTGCCAACCACATGCGCCGTCGCCGACGTTTGCAGGGCCACAGCAACCAGTTTCTTCGTCGCCGTGGCAATGCCGCTCATCCGCTGCATCAGATTCACTACTGTGCGCTCCAGAGTCAGCAAACTCCGCGCGTCGCCGGTAATGCGCAGAATCACATCGCCCGCCGCAACGTCGCTGCCATCATTGATAATCGGAGTGGTCCTTTGCCGTGAGCGGTCGTAAATCCACACCGCCTCGGCAACTCCTGCAATCACACCTGCTTCCTTGGCGCGAATCTCCACGGTGCAAGGACGCGCGCCGATTTCCATCGCTTCCACTGTCAGGTCTGACGGCTCGGTGTCTTCGCGCAGCAGCTCATCAATCAGCGTGCGCACGGCGCGAAGATACAGCGGATTCTCGAGCGTCAAATCGCCTCCGCGGTAGAACGCTGTGCGCACGCGCTCTTCGCGCGTCATGCGATGCAGCCCCCCGGCGATTTCAGCTCTCGTCGTCATGCTATTCCAACCCTCCCGCCGCCCATCCCGCCGCCTGCCCTCATCATGTACACGCAGCGAAGTCTGGCGCGTAAATCGGAAAACTCCATCTTCCCGTGTCTTAAGCGTGGAAGTCAATCGGTGGAATGGTATAATTTTGAACTGTACCGCTTCGGGCCCATAATATTCCTCCTCTTCAAGCAACTCGTGGTCCATTTTCAGCTATCATGTTTGGAAGGCCATCGGCTCGCTCGGCATACCTCAACAGGTCATCGGCCACGGGACAGAAAGCAAAATGAACAACCTCTCGCGAAACTCAATAATTGGAATGTCACTCTTTCTTGCGATGGCGCTGAATCTGTCCGCGCAGACGTCTCAGCAGAATTCCCCGATGCTGAGGCGCCGCCCGCCCGCGCAAACGGCCGAGAAAGATGTGCCAGGAGGCGATAGCGACCTCGCATTCTTGCCGGATTCCACGCCGATTGTTCCGCCTCCCCTGCAACTCGTCGTCGACGCCGGAGTTCCCCTGCGGGTGATGCTGAAGAAATCCGTGCCGGTGAAAAAAATCGGCCAGCCGATCCAAGCGTTTACAACCGAGCCGATTTATTCTTTCGACCGCGTCGTGATCCCCAAAGATACCGAAGTCGACGGCCACATTACCGAACTGCTCCCTCCCTCCAAGATGAAGCGCACCGCGGCGTATCTGAACGCCGATTTTTCGCCGCATCGCGCCATCCAAGTCGAATTCGATACGCTGACTCTAAAAGACGGAATGCGCATGCCGCTGCGCACCACAGTAGTTCCTGACGTCGGCCCGGTCATACGACTCGAAACGAATCCACAAAAGAACGGCGCCGTTCACCGCGCTCGCGGCCTTGTCAGCCAGCAATGGCATCTTGCTATCGAGCAAATAAAACCCTCCGCCGTGTGGCAGCACGCAAAACAATTCGCCTGGAACGAATGGCCGTATCACAAACAGAAAATCGCGGCCGGAACGGTGTTCGACGCGGAGCTCGAGCAGCCCCTCGAATTCGGCTCGGTTGCGATAGCAGCGGAAGAAATGGGCGCAATGGGGCAACTACCGGCGGTGAATAATCAGGCATACGCGCGTCTTGCAACTCCTTTGAGCTCGGCCACGGCGCATCTGGGCACACTTGTGAGCGCCATCCTCACGCGTCCTGTTTTTTCTCCGGACAGAAAGCTCTTACTGCCCGTGGGCACCGAGCTTCAGGGAATGGTGGTACACGCGCAGCCCGCGCGGCGGATGCATCGCAACGGCCAACTTCACTTCACGCTTCAGCGCGTTCAATTGCCGTTGAGCACGCCTCAGCCGGTGGAAATGGCTCTCGAAGGAATTGAAGTTGCGAAATCGTCCCACATCAAACTCGACTCGGAAGGTGACACAAGCGTGGCGGGCGATAAAGAATCGCGCGTGCTGCGTACTGCCCTATCCGTGGCCATTGCGACTTCGACGATGCGCACCGATGAAGATCACGGCACCGTCGACCAGGGTGGCGACCCGGGAAAGACGAGTGTCGCCGGCGGCTCGGGCTACAAACTCATCGGCTTTGCGCTCGGCATCGGTCTGCAGTCGCGCGCGTTTGGGCAAGTGATGGGATTCGTGGGCGCGGGCGAATCGGTCTATTTCCATTTCATCACTCGCGGCAATAATTTGGTATTGCCGAAGGACACGCCCATCGAAGTCAGCTTCGGCCAGCACCGTCGCCCCGCAGGCTCGTAGTCTCGACTTCCCCGTAACGAAAAGCGTTTTCTTCGCATCTTACGTGCGGCGGAAATATCTACTGTTTGATTCGTCGTGAACACATTGCTTTTCGAGGAAAATCCCTGTGAACCATGCCAGTTTGAGAAGCAGACCACGCATCCTCGCCGTCGCCGCAATTATCGCGCTCTCTGGCAGCGGCGTTAGCATGCTCGCCGGATGCAGCAGTTCACATTCCAATGAGTCCAGCGCGGCGTCGCAGCCCACCGATGCAGCCGCGTCAACTGAGTCAGCAGGCGTCGCAGCCGAGCCGGACAGCCCTGCCAACGTTCTCACCTACCATAACGACAATGCGCGCACGGGCCTCTTCGCCCACGAAACAATTCTGACGCCTCGCAACGTCAACTCCCGCGACTTCGGGAAAATTGCCTTCTTTTCTGTGCAGGGTCTGGTGGACGCGGAACCACTCTACGTCTCACAACTCACCATCGCGCGCGCGAAGCATAATGTTGTTTTCGTCGCCACGGAACACGACCTCGTCTACGCCTTCGATGCGGATACTTCCGCGCAGCTCTGGCAAGTCTCTCTGCTCGGGCCCGACGAATCGACCAGCGACGATCGCGGTTGCGGCCAGGTGAAGCCGGAAATCGGAATCACTCCAACGCCAGTGATCGATTTGCAAGCGGGACCTCATGGCACGATTTACGTCGTCGCCATGTCGAAAGACAGCTCCGGAAAATATTTTCAGCGCCTGCACGCCCTGGATATCACCTCCGGCGCGGAAATCGATGGCGGCCCGCAGACAATTGAGGCCACCTATCCCGGCTCGGCCATCCCCAATTCAAACGGCCAAGTCGATTTCGATCCCAAGCAATACAAGGAACGCGCAGGCTTGTTGCTGCTTAATGGCGTCGTCTACACGAGTTGGGCCTCGCATTGCGATTTCGATCCTTACACGGGCTGGATCATCGGTTACGACGCGCGCACTCTAAAGCAAACCAGCGTCCTCAACATCATGCCCAATGGCAGCGAAGGCGCGATCTGGATGTCCGGCGCGGGCCTCGCCGCCGATTCTTCGGACAATATCTATTTTCTTGCGGGCAACGGCACATTCGACACTACTCTCAATTCGCAGGGCTTCCCGGAAAAGGGAGATTACGGCAATGCGTTCATGAAACTTTCAACCGCGGGCCAGAAACTTGCCGTGAGCGATTACTTCATGATGCATGACACGGTGGAAGAATCGCGAAAGGATTTGGACCTCGGCTCGGGCGGCGCGATGGTCTTGCCCGACCTTCAGGACAATTCAGGAAAGGTGCACGACCTCGCCGTCGGCGCGGGCAAGGACGACATAATTTACGTCGTGAATCGCGATTCGATGGGCAAATTCAATCCAAGCAACGACAGCGCCATCTATCAGGCGGTTCCGCGCACTGGAAACGACGATTCCGAGGGGCTCGGCGGAACGGGCGGCGTCTTCGCGGCGCCCGCTTATTTCAATCACACGCTTTATTATGGCGCGGTAGACGATTCGCTGCGGGCGTTCAAGATTGCCAACGCGCGCGTCGTCAGCCCCGCTGCGTCGAAGACCGCCGTCAGCTTCGGTTATCCCGGCACCACTCCTAGCATTTCGGCGAACGGCACAAAGGACGCCATCGTATGGGCCGTCGAGAACAATACC